>NZ_JBLODY010000049.1:0-31718 GCF_047785625.1 Solidesulfovibrio sp. C21 | reverse complement strand
CAACCGCGCCAGCGGCGAAGCGCCGCATTTAAAAAACAACTATTGTCTTAAAAGTTCGCCCCCTTGGGGCGACGGCGTGGTGGCTGCGGAATTTGCTTGGGACGAGCTTGTCGCGAAGCGACATGCACCGTCCCGACAAATTCCGCCGCCATCTTCTCACACTCCGCCTTCCCGGCAAACCATCCCCTCCCCCACCCCGCCAAAGCACACCGGGCGGGGGGGCCGGGGGGCCCGTGGCCTCCCGGCGGGTCCGGGCAGCGCCCGGCGGAGGGGTCCGGGGAGGCAGAGCCTCCCCGGGGGGCGTACACCCGCCCGCAGCAACTACGCCAAATAGCGTCGCAGCCACAGCTCCAGCATGACGAGGGCGTAGATGCGTTTGCCGTGGTCGGCCTGGCCGCGTTCGTGGGCGTCGAGCAGCGCGGCCACGGCTTCGGGGCGGGCGATGTTGCGGGTAAGATGGCTGTTGGTGAGGAGATCGCGGGCGAACTCGCGCAGGGGACCTTTGAACCAGCCGGCGAGGGGCAGGCCGAAGCCGCGTTTGGGCTGGCTGGCGATGCCAGTGGGAAGCAGATGGGCGAAGGCCTTGCGCAGCAGATACTTGCCGGTGCGGCCGCGCAGTTTGCAGCGCACGGGCAGGCGTGCGGCGAAGGAGGCCAGTTCGCTGTCGAGAAAGGGCGAGCGGCCTTCCAGGGCATGGGCCATGGCCATGCGGTCGGCTTTGACCAGCAAGTCGCCGGGCAGGTAGACGCTCACGTCCGCGAAGAGATTGTGGTCGAGGGGCGCTTCGGCGTTGGCCGCGGCGTAAAAGGCCTCGTAGAGGGCGACGGTATCGGCCGGGCGCGAGGCGCGTTCGAATTCCGGGCGCAGCAGGGCGTGACGGTCCCAGGGAGAAAAGTACGAGCCCCAGCGCACGAGGCTGGCCGTGCGGGGGATGCGCACGGCCTGGGCCAGTCGGGCGATGCCGGCGCGCCAGTCCGCTTCCACGGGCACGTCGCCCCGGCTCGAGATCAGATTCGCCAGCCAGGGCACGAGCCGGCGCGTCACGACGTTGGGCAGGCGGGCGTAGGCGTCGGCCAGGGGATCGAGCCAGTAGCGCTGGTAGCCGGCGAACATCTCGTCGCCGCCGTCGCCATTTAAGGCCACGGTGACGTGTTGCCGCGTCAGCTTGCACAGGTGCCAGGCGGCCAGGGCGGACGGGTCGGCAAAGGGCATGTCCGTGGCGGCCGCGACGTCTTCCATGACCGCCCGGGCATCGTCGAAGCGAAGCGTGAATTCGGTGTGTTCGGTGCCGAAACGCCCGGCCACGGCCCGTGCCTTGGCGGTCTCGCTGAAGGCCTCCTCGGCAAAGCCGATGGAAAAGGTGCGCACGGGCCGGTCGGTGAGCCCGGCCATGACAGCGGTGATGATGCCGGAATCCACGCCGCCGGAAAGATGCGCGCCAAGCGGCACGTCGGCGACCAGGCGCAGGCGCACGGCCTCGGTGACGCGCTGACGCAGTTCCTCAGCCAGGGCATCCTCGGAGCCGGTCAGCTTGGGCAGGTAGTCGAGCCGGAAATAGCGCGTCAGACACGCCCGGCCCTCGCGCCACGTGAGCGTGTGCCCGGCGGGCAGGCTCTTGATGCCGGCAAAACCCGTGGCCGGCTCGGGCACGTGCTGGAGCGTCAGGTAATGGGCCACGGCCGAGGCGTCCAGATGGGCGGAGACGCCGGGAAAAGCGAGCAGCGCCTTGATCTCGGAGCCGAAAACGATGCCGCCATCCGTTTCCGTGTAATAAAGCGGCTTTTTGCCGAAGGGATCGCGGGCCAGAAAGAGTTCGCGGCGATCGGCGTCCCAGATGGCCAAGGCGAACATGCCGCGAAGCCGCGTGGCGCAGGCCGGCCCCATCTCCTCATAGAGGTGGATGATGGCCTCGGTGTCGCTTCGGGTGGTGAAGACGTGGCCCTTGGCGACCAGCTCTTCCCGCAATTCCTTGAAATTGTAGATCTCGCCGTTAAAGACGATGGCCAGGGAACGCGTTTCGTTGAAAAGCGGCTGGTCCCCGGTAACGAGGTCGATGACGGCCAGCCGGCGATGCCCAAGCCATGCCCCGCCCCCGTCGGCAAAGGCGTCGGCGTAGAGGCCCTGCCCGTCCGGCCCCCGATGGGCGATGGCCGCGCACAGGCGGTCCAGGCGCTCGGTCAGTTCCGCCCGGCCGCCGCGTGTGGCCACGAATCCGCAGATACCGCACATAGGCCCGCCCTACTCCGTTCCAACCGACCGGCACAGGTCGGCGTAGGCCCCGGCCACCACGCGCCAGGAGTATTCCCGTTCGGCCCTTTCCCGGCCGGCCCGGCCCAGTCGGCTGCACAGGGTGCGGTCGGCCACCAGCTTGGCCAGAACCCCGGCCAGGGAGGCGGCATCGTCCGGCGGCACAAGAAAGCCCGTTTCACCGTCCACGACCAGCTCCTCATTGCCGGCGATGCGCGTGGCCGCCACGGCCAGTCCCGAGGCCATGGCCTCCAGCACCGCGTTGGGCATGCCCTCGTCGCGCGAAGGAAAAACGAACGCGTCGGCCCGGCGCAACTCGTCCGGCATGTCCGCCCGGGACACCCAGCCGGCAAACCGCACCCGGTCCTTAAGCCCCAGACGCGCCGCCCGGTCGGCAAGCTCCCCCCGAAGCGGCCCGTCGCCGACGATGGTCGCCTCGAAACAGGCGCTTTCCGGCAGCCTGGCCAGGGCGTCGAGCAGCACGTCCAGCCCCTTTTGACGTACCAGCCGACCGACGAACAGCAGCCGCACCGGGCCTTCGCGCGTTGCCGCCGCGTCCGGGCAAAACCGCGCCGCGTCCACGCCGTTGGGGATCATGCGGATGGGAACCTGCCCGGCCGATTTGCGGGCCAGATCGGCCAGCCCCCGGCTGTTGGCCACCACATGGGCCGCGCGCTTCCACAAAAAACGGATAAACGGCCCCGTCAGCTTATGGTAGGCCGCCAGATCGTAGGGCTGGAACCCCGGCACGTCGCCGCCGCGAAGCGAGACGATATAGGGCATGCCGCGAAGCACCCGCAGCGCCCAGGCCGCCGGGCCGCAGGGGATGCCGAAAAAGGCCACGCAGGCATCGGGTCGAAATTCCCTCGCCATGGCCGGCAAGGCGAGCATGGCGCTCGCCGTGAACGACAACATCTCCAAAGGCGAACAATGATCCGCATAACGCCGCAAGGCCGGCAGCCGCCAGACCTCGTAACCGTCCGCGACCTCCCGCTTGGGCAAATTCCCATACGCCGCCGTGACCACCCGCACCACATGCCCGAGCGCCGCCAACTCCCGGGCCATGTTCGCCGTGGCGTTCCCCGCCCCGCCGCCGAGTGGCGGGTACTCGTAATTGAGGAGAAGGAGGCGAAGAGATGAAGAGGTGCGAGAGGGAGACTGGGACATGCGAGAGGGGACCCCTTTTTGGAAAAAAGGGCTTCCCCTCTCGCGCTCTCCCCTCCCAAAAACTTTCAACGGGGATGCTTCCATATCGAATATTTTCCCTTTCCTTGCGACACGTTTCAGGTGCAGCCGGATACCCCGTTAGAAGTTTTTGAAGGGGGTCCAGGGGGAAACTTTTTTCAAAAAGTTTCCCCCTGGCCGCCGGAGGCAACACGACTCACCATCACCGCCTTTGTCACGGCGAGCATGTCGGGGTCGCGATGCTGGAAATCGGGGTGCAGGCGGCCGGCGACTTGGGCGAAGGCTTCGGGGTCGGATTCGCAGGCGAGAAGCTGCGTATCGAAGCCGGCCACGGCCAGGGCGCTTAGGTGATCGTCGAGCCGCCAGCGGGACAGGTCGCCGGGATTGAGGAAACGCTTCCAGGCGAACCTGGAGAACATGAGGAAATGGAAGGGGTATTTGAAAAAATGGTCGCGGTAGTCCACGCGGTGCAGCATGACGCCGCCCGGGGCCAGCACGCGGCCGAGGTCGACGAAAAGCGCGGCCGGGTCGGCCACGTGTTCGAGCACGGAATTGGACACCACGATGTCCACGCAATGGTCGGGCACGGTATCCAGGGTTTTGAGGCGGTGCACGACGTTGAATTTGACCTTGGGGAAGCGGGTGGTCATTGCGGCCAGATTCTTGGCGTCAAGGCCCACGTCGAAGCGGACGTAGGGCTCGTGGCACACCACCCGGACCGCGCCCATGGCCACCAGGGCATAGCCGGGGCCGTTGGACGCGCCGCTGCCGATCTCGAGCACCCGTTTGCCGGCCACGGAAACGCCGATTTTGGCCAGATCGGCGGCATAGGATTCGGCAATGGCCCAGGGGTCGGTCAGGCCCACGTTGACGCGGTAATGCGGCAGATAGCGGCCGAGCAGATGCAGGCTCGATTCGCGGAAGAAAAAGCGGCGGATGACCCGCAGGGTGACGTATTCGATTTTATCGCGTTCCAAGGGCCCCTCCGCCCAGGTCCATGTGCCGCAGCACCCAGAGATTCCAAAGAAAAAGACGGTGATCGGCCTGGCCGCCGCGGTGTTCGCCCAGGCGCGCGTCGATAAAGCCGGCATCAAGGGCCGTCTCGACCGATGACGCCGCACCCATGGCGAGCTGTCCCTGGGCCAGCCAGCGACCGATGGGCACGCCGAAGCCTTGTTTTTTGCGATAGATGATGTCGCGCGGCAAGAGCCGCTCCAGGGCTTTTTTCAGGATGTACTTGGTGGTGCCGTGGCGAAACTTGTAACGGCTGGGGATGGTGCGCACGAAATCCACCAGCTCGATGTCCAGAAACGGCGCGCGCACTTCCAGGGAATGCATCATGCCGGCCCGGTCGGTTTTGACCAGGATGTCGTCCTGCAAATACAGGCGCGTGTAGAATTCCAGGGTCTTGTCCACCATGTCCGTGGATGGGCAGTTCTCGTACACGGCCACGGCCTCGCTGTAGAGCTCCTCGGGATCGACGGGCTCACGAAAGAGTTCCGCGATCCCGGCCGGATCGCACGGGCCGAGCCAGGTGGGGTTCCACAGGCGCGGCGGATACGAGAGTCCCCGCAGAAAGCGGTTGATGCGAAAGGACGCGGCCATGTAGCCGTGGCCCACGGGAAGCCGGGCAGCGAGGAGGGCCAGGGCCTTGTGCAACGGCTTTGGGGCGATGCGGGAATAGAGTTCGGCGGCGCGCAGGGCCCGGAAGGGATCGTAGCCGGCGAAAAGCTCGTCCGCGCCGTCCCCGCCGACGGCCACCGTGACCCGCTTGCGCGTCTCCCGGCACAAAAGGGCGGTAGGCAAAAGCGACACGTCGCCCATGGGCTCGTCGAGCCGGCCGACAATTTCGGGCATGAGCGCCAGCGCGTCGGCAAGGGTCAGGCGCGTCAGATGGTGCGCGACGTTGCAAAAGGAGGCCGCTATCACGGCCTTGGCCGATTCGTCGAAGGACGGGTCGTCGAAGCCGATGGAAAAGGCGGCGATGCCGGGCGTGTGCCGGCCCGCCAGGGCGGTTACGGCCGAGGAATCCACCCCGCCGGAGAGAAACACGCCCAGGGGCACGTCGGCCATGAGCCGGCGGGAAACGGCCGCGTCGAGGAGCGAAACGATCCGCTCGCCCCACTCCCGTTCGGGATCGGCCGGGAGGACGTCCGTCGGCTCCAGGCAAAAGGCCCACCAGCGCTTGCGGCGCACGGAACCGTCGCGCACGTCGACAAGGAGGTTTTCGCCGCCGGGAAGCTTGTGCGTGCCGGCGTAGAGGGCGTTCGGCGCGGGAATGAAGCCATAGGCGAAATATTTGCGCAGCGCGGTCCGGGAGATGGACGCGCCGGCCAGGGCGGGATGAGCGACCAAGGCGGTCAGTTCCGAGGCAAAGGCGAAAAAGCCGGGGCGCGCGGCGTAGAAGAAGGGCTTTTTGCCGAACCGGTCCCGGGAGCAGAAAAGCAGGCCGCGCGGCTTGTCGTACAGGGCGAAGGCCCACATGCCGTTGAGGCGCTTTGGCAGGTCCTCGCCCCACTCCCGCCAGCCATGGAGCAGCACTTCGGTGTCGCAGTGGTCCGAAACGAAGCGGTGGCCCCGGTCGACAAGCTCCTCGCGCAAGGAGGCGTGGTTGTAGATCTCGCCGTTGTAGACCACGACCAGATTGCCGTCGGCCGTGGCCATGGGTTGGGCCCCGCCGGCGATGTCGATGATGGCGAGCCGACGGTGGCCCAGGCGCACCCCGGCCGGGGCGTCGGCATAAGCCCCCTCGCCGTCCGGGCCGCGCCGGGCGAGGGTGGCGTTCATGCGGGAAAGCGCCGCCGCATCCCCCTGTCCGACAAAGCCACAGATGCCGCACATAGACCTACTCTTTCACCCTCGCATACCTTTCCGCCAACACGCCCCCTCCCCCTTGAAAAGTTTTTGAAAGGGGGTCCGGGGGGAACCTTTTTTCAAAAAGGTTCCCCCCGACCGCCGGAGGCGGCTTCGCCATCCCCCACTCCGCCCTATGGCTCTTTCTTGCACGTGCAATTGCGCGTGCAGTCCACGATGTAGGTCGGCTTGTCCTGTGACTCGTGGTAGGTGCGCATGAGGATCTCGGCGATAAGGCCCATGAAGATGGCCATGATGCCGATCAGCATGAACATGACCACCACCTGGGGCAGGGGCGTCTCGATAAAGCTCTTTTCCAGGAAAAACTTGCAATACAGCATGAACACGAAAGACAGTATCGACATCATGATGCTGGCCAGCCCAAAACCGCCAAAGAGGTACATGGGCTTTTGCGCGTACTTGTCCATGAATTTGACGGTCATGAGGTCCAAAATGACCTTGATGGTGCGCTCGATGCCGTACTTGGACTCGCCGTGAATGCGCGGATGGTGGGTGACGCCGACCTCGGCCACGCGCGCGCCCTGCCAGGCGGCGTGGATGGGGATGAAACGGTGCATCTCGCCGTAGAGCTTGACGCCTTTGATGATTTTCCGGCGATAGGCCTTGAGCGAACAACCGTAGTCGTGCAGGCGCACGCCGGAAATGGCCGAGATGAGGCAGTTGGCCACCCGGCTGGGAAAATTGCGCTTGATGGGGTTGTCCTTGCGGTCCTTGCGCCAGCCGGAGACCACGTCGTAGCCCTCGGCCAGCTTGGCGAGCAAGCGCGGAATGTCGACCGGATCGTTTTGCAGGTCCCCGTCCATGGGGATGAGGATATCGCCCCGGGCCAGGTCGATGCCGGCCATCATGGCCGCGGTCTGGCCGAAATTGCGGCGCAGGTGCACCACGCGCAAGCGGTCGTCGCGGCTAGCCAGCGCGTCCAGGCGTTCGCGGGTGTCGTCGATGGACCCGTCGTTGACCAGGATGATCTCGTAGGGATGCCCGAGGGTGGGCAGCACGGCGTCGAGCTTTTCGTAGAGCGGCGCGATGTTATCCTGCTCATTGTAAAGCGGAATGATAATGGAAAGCGACTCCGGCATGATCCCCGCCAGTTGTATTCAGTTTCCGGATAAGTGGTTTTCGGCGTCCCGGCGCGCTGCGTCCGCCGCCGCCACAAGCGGCCGCAGATCCACCAAGCGCACGCCGGGCTCGGGGCTGGTATAGGGGAATTCGGCCGCGTCGAGAAGGACGAACTTGCCGGGCTTCGCGGCCAGTTCCCGGATACGGGCATCGAGAGGCGCGAAGAGCGGTCCCTTGGCGATGGCCTGGCCGGTGAAATCCGCGTCGCGCACCACCATGTGCGTGACGTGGTAGGCCTTGGCGAATTCCAGCACCGTGGCGGCGTCCTTGGCGTAATACGCCGCAACCTGATGGGCCAGCCGCGGATAGTACGCCTCCCAGTAGCCCACGCTCCAGGGATGGGCCAGCTCGTAGGAGGCCAGGACGTTGCGCCGGCCGAAGCTGAGCACGTCGTCGAGAAGCTCGGGGTTGCCGGCGAGAAGCGCGTTTTTGGGCAGCTCGCGCACCGCGGCGTAAAGCGGCGCATCGGCCCGGTAGTCGTACAGTCCGACGTCGGTCAGCCGCCAGGCCCCGAGCGCGGCCGCAACGAGCAGCAGCAGCACCCGAGACAGCGGGCGCTTTAAAATGTCGGCCAAGGCATAGCGCAAGACCACGGCCAAGCCCAGAGCGTAGACCAGATTGATGGTATAGGAAATGTAGCGGTCCGGCACGAAGAGCTTGAGCGCCACGACCCGGGCCAAAATGTACAAGAGCAGCGAACCGACAAGCAGCGCGCCGACCGGGCGGCACTTGGCCAGAAGGGCCGGCCAGGGGGCGCGTTTGACGCCGATAATGACAACGGGCAGCAGCACGACGAGGCTTATGATGCCGGCCACGAGCCCGATGTCCAGAAACAGGCCGAGGCTCTCGAAGGGCCAGTAGACGAGGTCGAAAAAGGGATTGGGCAGGGGGTAGAGAGAGAGCCGGCCGGCGGTGGAAAATTCCGGACCGGCGGCCAGCGCCGCATGCCCCACCAGCGGGCCGAAGCCGGAGGTCGTCAGGGCGTGTTTGAAGGACCAGACGAGGCCGGCCGCCGCAAGCAGGGCCAGGCCGTGCCAGGGCCGAACCGGAAACGGCGCATCCGGTCGGCCCTGGATGCGGGCAAAAACCGCGTCCAGACAGGCGCAGCCGGCGCACAACACGGCGATATAGGGAATGAAAACCGCCTGGAGCAGGAGGATGACGGCCATGCCAAGGCCCGAACGCCGCATCCAGGCCAGCAGAAACAGCGCCAAAAGCGGCGCGGCGAATCCCCGCGACAGACCGCCGGAGATATTCTTCATGAAAAAGGGCATGAGCCAGGCCATGGCGGCGCAGGCATAGCCCAGGACGCGGCCTTTAAGGGTTGCGCCAAGGCCGAAAAAGGCCAGGGCCAAAACCAGGAGCAGACCGCCGGTCAGCCACTTGGAAAAGACGAGCGGCCCCATCCCCAGGCCCTTGGCGGCCAGGAAATAGAGCGCCTTGATCCCGGCCGGCACGTAGGCGGCGGCATAGCGGGTCAGCAGATCGGACGGGTACAGGGCGGGATCGAGCCAACGGGCCATCCAGAAAAGCTGCTGGCGCGTATCGTCGTTGACGATAAAAGGCGAGGCCAGACCGTGGCGATGGGCCACGGCAAAGACAAGAAGGGTCAGAAAGGAGACGACGAACCAGTCCGCACGGCGGGCCGGCGCATCAGATGTCCCGGTCATAAAGGCGGAAGACCTTGTAGCGTTCGCCGCCGTAATCCATGAGCGTCTTATTCCACTGTTCCAGGGATTCCGGGATAAGCGAACAATCGCAATAGTCCATCTTGGGGTGGTTTTCGAGAAAATTGACCACGATGTTGAGAATGATGGCGTGGTGCAACCGCTTCCACTGGTGCGAACGGGCCACGCCCATGATGACGGCCCGGCAGTGGGTGAGCGGTTTGACCCGGCAGTCCCAGATCAGTTGCAGCTTCTGCCACCAGCCGAACTTGCCGTTGAAGCGCTTGACCGACCGGTTCATGTCCGGCGAAACCACGGCAAAGGCCACAACGTCGTCGCCGTCGAGGATCATGGTCTCGAGATCCGGGCGCACCAGCGGTTGCAGCGTGACGAAGATATCCTCGTACTGGCGGTCGGTCAGCGGGATATGGCCCCAGTTCTTACTCCAGATATCGTTGAAAAGCTCTTTTATCTGGGGGCCACGCTTGGCGAATTCCTTGCGTTTAATGGGTTGGATCGTGCACTTCTGGCGCTTTAAGATGCTGTCGCGCAATTTCGCCAGTTTTACCGCGTCGTGCATCGGCTTGCGGCTGATCTTGTAGGCGTACCAGTCAAACGTCTTGGTAAAGCCCCAGGAGGTGACGAGCTCCTCATAGTAGGGGGGATTGTGGGTCTGCATCATGGCCGGCGGAGTATCGAATCCTTCCACGAGCAGGCCGACCTCGTCGTAGATGGAAAACGACAGCGGACCGTGCAGTCGCACCTTGCCCTTCCCCCGCACCCAGTCGGCGGCGGCGTCGAACAGGGCATGGGCTGTTTCACGGTTGTTTTCGCATTCGAAAAATCCGAAAAACCCGGTCTCGTTGTCGTGGTATTTCTCGTAGAGGCCGTTGACGTGGGCGGAGATGCGCCCCACCACCCGGCCTTCCCGGCGGGCCAGAAAATACCGGGCCTGGCCGAACTCGAAAAACGGCCCTCTGGCCGGGTCCAGAATTTCCTGCTGCATGGGGATCAGCGGCGGCACCCAAAGGGGATCGTCGCGGTAGATTTCCCAGGCATAGCGGATAAAGGCGTCCATGTCGGCCGCACCGGCCGCAGGCGAAACAACGAGAGCGGAATCGGACATGCTAGGCTGGCTTATTTCTCGGGCTGAATGGTGATCTGCCCCTTGAGGCCTTCCTTGAGTTCCAGCGTCGGGTTGGGGATGGTCAACTCAACGTCGTAATACGAGGGCTGCTGCAGGGTAGAGGGAATGGGCGCCCAGGGGATGCGCGACACCGTGGCGGAATACGTCTTGCCCGGCATGGAATCGAAGGTGACGGTGGCCGCCTCGCCTTCCTTGAGCTTCTGGGCCTCGATCTCATGAACCTGGGCCCGGATGATCATGGGGTTGAGCTTGCCGACCTGGAACAGCTCCGCGTCCTTGGCCAGCTTGACCCCGAGGCGCAACTCCGGATTCATCCACATGACATAGCCGTCGGTGGGGGCCTTGATGATGCCGTCCTTGGGCATCTTGCCCACACCTGCGGCCTTGCCGAAGCGGTCCTCGGCCAGTTCCACGTGATCGGACAGGAGCTCGCGGGCCAGGGTCAACTGCTCGGCCAGGGAGACCTTTTCCTTGCGGTAGACCTCGATCTCCTTGGAGTTCATGGTCAGGGACTGCTGAGAGGCCATGTTGCGCTGGCTCATGGCCTGCAGTTCCTTGGCCTTGGCAGAAAGGCGGTCGATCTCCTTGTCGGCCATGGCTATCTTGTACTCGATTTCCTTGATGTTGGCCGGCGAGAGCTTGGTCTTCTCGTCCATGCGCGTTTCAAGGGGAATCTCGTAACGGGCCAGGATGTCGTCGCGCTTGACCTGCTGGCCGATCTTTCCGGTAAGGGCCGTTATCTTGGCATTGTACGGCAAGAAAACCGACAATTTGACCGGGCTGTACAGCTTGCCGGAGAAATTGATCGTCGCGGGCCGAAACGAGTCCGGCACCGCCTGCTTGGCGGCCTGCTTTGGGGCCGGGGTCTTGTCTTGGGCCATGCCGGCCGTACTTGCGGCCAGCAGGCAGAAGGCAGCCAAGAACGTGACAAGCTGCCGCATGTTAGATGTTCTCCATGATGGTGGCGTTGATGTAGCGGTCCTGGAAGTCGCCGGAGATGGACCGAACCTCGAGCAGGTCGACGTCGCGGGTGTATTCCTTCATGATCATGGTCTGCCGGCTGTCGAGGTAGTCGGCCATGGCCTTGACGATGGCGTCGTATTCGGCCTGACCGGATTCGAAGCGGAACTGGGCCTGCTGGGTGGTCAACTTTTGCAGTTCCATGGTGGAGGCGGCGAATTTGACGTCGGAATTGGCTGAACGCAGCTTGGACAGCGCCTGTTGGAACTCGCTCATAATGGTGAAATCCAGGTTGCGCCCTTCGACATTTTGCTGGGCCAGCTTCTTGTATTGCCGGCTCACATCGCGGCTTTTGGTCCACCAGTCGAAGGGAAAATTGAACGACAGGTTCGGGTACATGAAGGGCAGCGTCGAGGTCTCATCCTTGTAGGACGTGTTGTTGAGCGTGGACACCGAGGTGAAGCCGAAGGAGAAGGTCGGCAGAAAGTGGATGTAGGACAGGGCGATATTCTTGCGCTGCAGAGAGACTTCGTAATCGTGGATGCGCAGCTTGAAGGAATGCTTGCGCAACCGTTCGTCGGTCACCGTGGCCGGGTTGAAGTTCTCGAGGACCTGTCCGGGTGCGTTGGCCAGGTCGAGATTGATTTTCTGGACAAAGGGAATGCCCATGATGAACTTCATTTCGTCCTGGAGCACGCTGCGGGTGGTGCGCAGCTTCTCCGCCTCGGCCTTGGCCATGTTGATGCGGGTCTCGGCGATACGCACGTCGAGCTCCGCGCCCTGGCCGAGGCCGGCCTTGGTTTTCACGTACTCGAGGTTTTTGACGGCCAGGTTTTCCCGTTCCTTGGCCAGCTTGAGCATGGAATCGATCATGCCGAGCTGCAGGAAGGTGGTGCCGAGCCGTTTGAGCCCGCCGTCGATGACCTTGAGGTGGGACAGGACGGCGATGTTGACCAACTCTTTTTTCGCCTGAACCTCGAAAGCGGTCAAAAGCGGGTTCCAGGCCCCGGTGGAGAAGCTCAGGTCGTATTTCTTGCGGTTGCGGTTGTTGGAGTTCCCCGCGTAGACGGCGTTGGCCGCCGAGATGGAATTGGAAAGGTTTTGCGCCGGGTTGGACGAGGCGTTTTCCAGGACCGAGGACCAGGCCGTGGGCGCCACGGTATTTTTATACTCCGGCAGGCGCAGGTAGAACGTCGTGCTCATCACAATGGTGGGGATGTACTGGGAATAGGCGTCCCCCACGTCCAGACGCTTGGATTCGATCTCAATGGAGCTTTTGGTCAAAAGTGGCGACTGGGCCAGGGCCACGCGCACGCATTCCTGGAAGTCGGCCGGCGAGCGCAACGTGGTCGAGCCGAGGGCGAGCCCCCCGGCGGCCTTGGCGAAACTCGGCGCGGGATCGTCCTCGGACGCCTTGGGCGCGGCCTTGGCGGCCGGGGCCGCAGCAACCGGAGCGGCAGCGGCAGTCGGAGCAGCAGCGGCAACGCCCTTGTCCCGGGTATAACGGGCCGAGCCGGCCCAGGCCGGCAGACAGGCGAACAGGACTGCCAGACACAGTGTCACGGCCATGGCCTGTGTCGTCGCGCGCTCCGCCCAAAAGCGGCGGACGCCCCCCGGCGACGCCTCGGTCCGATGTCCGTTGGTGAGTTCCCTGGTCATGCGCTCCTCCCCGTCGAGCGTTCAACCGTTGAGATAGCCGTCCGTCAGGACGCACGTGCGTGTGCAATGCTCGGCCGTCATCCCGTCGTGGGTGACCACGACCATGGCCGTGCGGGCTTCTTCCGTAATCTTTGTAAAATACTCCAATACACGCAGGCTGTTTTCCCGGTCAAGCTGGCCGGTGGGCTCATCCGCCAAAATAAATTCCGGCTCGTTGACCAGGGCCCTGGCGATGGAAACCCGTTGTCGCTCGCCACCGGAAAGCCGGTTGGACGGCTGGTGGATGCGATGTTCGAGGTTGACCATGGACAGCGCCTCGCGGATCCGGTCGGGCCGCTCCTTGCGGCGCACGCCGGCGTAGATCAGCGGCAACTCCAGGTTCTCGTACACTGTGGAGTTTTCAAGCAGGTCGCAGGTCTGAAAAACGAACCCGAGCATCTCCCGGCGAAAAATGGCCTGCTGGTCGCGGGTCAAGGTCAAAACCTCCACCCCCGCCACTTTATAGGAACCCGTGGAGGGCGGCTGGAAAAGCCCCAGGCAGAAAAGCAGCGTGGATTTTCCGGACCCCGAAGGCCCCATGACCGCGACCATTTCCCCACGACGCACGTGCAGGTTGACGTCCTTGAGCACCGGAATAGCCTCAAGGCCGGTGTTGTAGGTCTTGGTCAGCCGGTTGATGTCGATGACAAGGGCATTGTCGTCGGTGTGGTCGTAGTTACTCATAGCGCATCGCATCCACGACCTGCATCCGGCTGGCCCGGATGGAGGGATAAAGGCCCGCGCCGACGCCGAGGATGGCGGCGAAGGCAAGGCCCATCATCAGGCAGAAGAAGAACAGCCCCTCCGGCGGCCTGGAGCCGAGCATCCGGCTCATGTATTCGATGCCCACCCGTCCGAGGATCACGCCCACCACGGACGAGGAAAAGGTGACGCAAAGGGCTTCGAACAGAAACTGGTAGAGGATGTCGGTATCCAGGGCGCCCATGGCTTTTTTGAGGCCGATTTCCCGTGTCCGGCTGGTGACCGTGGCCATCATGATGTTCCAGATGCCGAACCCGCCGAGGATCATGGTGGCCACGATGGAGCTGTAGATGAAAAGCTCCACCCACCAGAAGATGCGCTGCACCTGCTTGAGAGGCTCCCAGGCCACGTTGACCCGAAGCCCCCGGTCGATCTGGTTGGCCTTGACCACGCCGGGAATGGCCTTGGCCACCGGGGCCACGTCGTCCCAGGTGGCGCAACGCACGTAGGCGCTGTAGGGCATGGAGATGTTCACCACCCGTGCCAGGGCCGTGGTGATGGGCAAAAACACGAACTGGCTGCGGTCGCCGGCGCGCACGCCGCCGAGGATGCCGATGACGGTATAGAGGTTGTCGTCGATGGACAGGATCTTGCCGATGGCTTCCTTGCCCGCGCCGAACATCTGGCGGGCCAGATCCACGCCCACCACGCACACCCGGGCCCCATCCTTGACGTCCTGCTCGTCGAAAAGCCGGCCTTCCGCGGCGTTGAAAGAGAAGACTTCCCAGTAGTTGGCCTCGCAGCCCACCAGGTTGAAGCCAAAAAGCCTGTCGTGCCAGGTGGTCAGCGCGCTGGTCTTGAGCGCCACCTTGGTGATGTCGGAAACGCCGGGGATGCGGGCGAGGGCGTCCAGGGTCCGGTCGCGGAACCATTCCTGGCGCTCCAGCGGCTGCTGCTCGAACATCACGTTGAGGATGGTCGCGCCGCCGAGCAGATCGAGGTCGTTGTTGAAATTCTTCTTGAGGTCGTTGCCCATGGTGATGATGACGATAAAGCCCGCCATACCCAGGGCAATGGATGCCAGGACGCCGATGTAGCGGCGACGCTTGCGCACGACCTCCCGCACGCTGACGCGCACGAGGTCGTAATACCGCATGGGGCCGGCGCCGCGACGCCGAATGCGGTCGAGTTCCGCGACGGTTATCTTTTTTCGTTTTCCAATAGCCATGCTGTGTACCGGGAGACGTCCCAGAAATAACGGATGCTCCCGCGCCTATACCGAAGGCAGGGGCGCTTTACAAGTACGAGAGCCTCGAGCGGCCGGAGGCCTCGGCGGCGTCCCCATCCGGGCACACCGCGTCCATATCCTCGGCCATGTCGCACTCGCGCACGCCGAACTCCCGGGACAGGCGGTCAAGGACCGAAAGGACGAAATCGAGCTGCCGGTCCTGGTGGGTGCTCATGTAGGCGGTTCGAATAAGCGCCTGGCCGCGCGGCACGGCCGGATAGACGGCCGGCAGGGCGAAGACGCCGGCCTCGAACAGGGCGCGTGAAAACTGGAAAGCCTTTTCGTCGGAACCGATGATGATGGGGATGATCGGCGAGGCCGACGCGCCGATGCGCAGCCCGATGTCCTTGTAGGCCTGGCGCATGCGCAGGGTGATCGCATGGAGGTGGTCCACCCGCTCGGGCTCGCGCTCCAGGATGTCCAGGCAGGTCAGCACGGCCACGGTGTTGGCGGCCGGCAGGGCGGCGGAAAAAATCTGGGTGCGCGACTGGTAGCGCAAAAACCGCAGCATGTCCTCGTCGTCGCCGGCGATGAACCCGCCGATGGAGGCCAGGGACTTGCTGAAGGTGCCCATGATGAAATCGACCTTGTCGGTGATGTCGAAATGGTCCGCCGCGCCGCGCCCGCCACGGCCGAACACGCCGAGGCCATGGGCGTCGTCGAGATAAAAGACGATGTCGGGATGGTCGGTTTTGATGGCGGCCAGTTCGTCGAGGACGGCCAGCTCGCCGGACATGCTGAAAACGCCCTCGGTGATCAGGAACACGTCGCCGTCGGGCCGGGCGGCCTTGGCGTCCTCCACGCGCTTGCGCGCCTGGGCCGCGTCGTTGTGGGCGAAGGTGACCAGCCGGGCGCGGGTGTTCTTGATGCCCTCGAAAATGCTGGCGTGGTTTTCCCGGTCGCAGATGACGGTGTCGGCCGGGGTGATCAGCACGCCGAGCGCCCCCATGTTGGTGCTGAAACCCGTCACGTGGACCACGGCGTGGCGCTTGCCGACAAAGGCGGCCAGCCGTTCCTCCAGGGCATGGTGCAGGACCATGTTGCCGCTCAAAAAGCGGGAGCCGCCGGGGCCGGTGCCCCAATCGTAGACGGCCCGAGCCGAGGCGTCCATGACGCGGGGGTCGTGGCTGAGGCCCAGATAATCGTTGGAACCGATCATGACCAGACGCTTGCCGTCCACTTCGACCTCGGTGCCCCAGGTCTTGGCGATGGGCCTAAAATAGGGATTGATCCCCTGGGCGGAAATACTCGAATACAGGGCGTTGACGTGGTCGCAGCGTTGGCGCAGTTTCATGGCGATTGTTTCTTCCTCGTGTGGTTTGGAAGCGGACGGCGGGAGCTTGGGGGGAGAGGTTCGCCGCCCAGCGGCCCTTTGGCCAGGCCGCATTCCGGCGTATGACCGGAGAAACGGCCAATACTTCAAAGGCCGGAGCTTGGCAAGTCCTGGGGATTACGGCCGAAGGCCCGGGCCTCGCGGACATGGGCGGCCAGCTGGCCGAGGATCTTGCTAAGGGCCAGCCGGGCCCGGCCGAACTGGCCGGGAGAGGTCCGGGTGAAATAAATCTCGTCGTCGGGCGTGGCCAGCTCCTCGCTGAAATTACGCAGCCACTGGCCGCGCTTCTTGCTCCATTCCAGGTAGACCCAATAAAAGGATGTGGAGCCGTCCCTGGCCCGGCACCGGGCCGCGCCCCAGGCGTAGGCCTCGCCGCCGCGCTCCACCTGCCGGAACTTCCTGAAATCCCAATCCTGGAAAGCCAGGCCTTCCGAGGCGGTCATGCCCCGCACGGCAATATCCATGGCCCGGCGGTAGCCGTCCTTGGGAACGCCGGTAAGCCCGAGGGCCGGGTAGTACCAGGCCCCGAACCAGACAAGGGTGCCCACGCCGAGAACGATCACGGCCAGCAAGGCGTACAAAAGACGCCTGAGGTTACGTCCCGAGCGGTTCACGGCCTGCCGCCCTCCCCGGTTTCGGTGCAGCCAAGGCCCATGCGCCAGTGCGCGGCTTCCAGGCGTCGGGCCCGCTCAAGCTTTTCCCAGGCCCGCACCTCGTCGTCCACGGCCCGCTCCCGGGTGGCCTGGTCCTTGCGGATGGCCCGGGTGAGCGATTCCTCGCCGACCAGGGACCCCTTGGCCGGCTTGTAGACGCCGGAGCGCAGCTCGGACAGGCGCACGCGCACGGCCTTGTCCGTGGCTTCCAGCACGTCGCGGTGGCGCTCCTTCATGATGGCGGTGTTCTCGCCGTCGTTGACCAGCCCATTGAAGAAATCCCTGGGCCGCAGCCAGGAGGCCGCCTCGGGCGTCTTCATGAAGCCTTTGTACAGGGTGCCGCCAAGGGCCACGAGCAAAAGCAGGCGTACCACGTTTTCCCGGGTAAATACGCGCTTCACGGCCGCGGCTCCTTGAGGCGCCAGACTTCCAGCGCCTTGTTCGGGGGCTCCACCGGCATGAAGTAATGATGGTTGGGGTCGTCGGTGCGGTTGCCGAAGGTCTCGTCGGGAAGGGACAGGGGCACACGTTCGTAGCGGCCCGAAAGGTCCATGCCGTCGGTATATTCCCTGGCCCCGAAAAGAAAGCGGTCGCGGTTGACCCGCACCACCCGGCGCCTAAGCACCCAGTCGGGCACCATGCCCGGCGGCACCGACCCTTGCAGGCCTCCCAGGACCTTGAGCCCGGGGACGTAAAACATCAGCGGCAGATCGCCGTACTCGGCCAACACCGTCTGCCCGGGCTTGGCGTGGGTCTTGAAAAATTCCACGATGCTCGCGTTGACGTCGGGGTAGCCGCACACAAGCTCGGTGACGAGGAGCTTTATGGGAAAATTGAGCGAGGTGAGCTGGCGGAAATCGTTTTGCCACGGCCGGTTGACGATCTTGAGCCGCTCCATGGGATACACGGCCAGCCAGTTGGTAAAGGCCAGCAGGATAAAAAGCATCACGGAGGCGGGCCGGGAAAAGCCCCACAGCCGGCGCACGCACCAGGCGAGCAGGATGGCGCAAAGCGGCAGCAGGTGGGCGATGTAGCGGAAAAAACGCTGGGGCACGATGCCGAGGAAAAGCAGGCTCATGACGATCAGCACGGCGGAAAAAAGCACGAACGTCTCGCCGGGATCGTCCGGCCGCCTGAGCTTCGTGAAAAAGCCCCGCCAGCGCCAGACCAGCGCCACCGACACCGGCAGCGGGATGCAGAACATGCACAGATCGGCAAAGTAGAGCATCAGGTTTTCCGGCACGAGCAGGATGTCGAACATGCCGCTTTGCCGGCCGATGCGGTAGAGCAGAATTCCCGGCACCACGGCCACGACCGTGGTGAGCAGGGTCAAAAGGCCCAGCCGTTTCCAGGCCATGCGCTCGGGATAGACGAGAGCGGCGGCGGCCAGGGCCGTCGGGGCGAAGCTTAAAAAAAGCAGATAGTTGGCGTGAAAAAGCAGGACCATGGAGGCGAATATGGCCCAAAACGGCCCCCAGCGCCGCTGCCAGTCGGAAAAAAAGGCGTCCAGGGACCACAGGACGAAGAGCGTGCCCGGGGCGTAGTAGCGGGCCTGCCGGCCGATCAACAAAAACGGCACGCAGCAAGTGAGCAAAATGGCGGCCAGCAAGGCCCACGAGCGGTCGCCGAAGTGGCGGAGCACCAGCCGGTAGGTCCAGAAGATGGCCAGGAGCGCGGCCAGGGCGAAGGGGATGCGGGCCGCAGCGGTGTCCATGCCGCCAACGGCCATGCCGGCCGCCTGCAGGTATATCTGGATCCAGGGGGACCAGCGCCACAGGTAGCCGCCGGTCTTGTCGAACTCCCGGGCCTCTTCCTGGGACACCACGTTGACCCCGTCGGAGGCGTAGGGCAGGCCGGAGTGCAGGACGTTTCTGGCCAGACAGGCGGTCTCGGCCTCGTCCTGCCAGAAGGGCCGCTGGCCCAGATTGTAGAACAGCAGGAACGCGGCCACGACCAGGACGAGGACAAGGGCCCAGTCCAGGCGGGCGAAAAATCCCGGCGCTCCGTGTTGCGGCGGCGCGGCCGGATGCGTGCCGGCGGTCGTCGTGGATATTGGCATGGCCCGCCCTGGGTAATGGAGGCCGCCGCCGTTGTCCAGCCTCAGGCCCCCTCTTTCACGTTCGCAGCCTCTGCCACGAAAAACGGATCCTGGCCGCCGGCCGCCATGTGCAGCCGAAAAGCCAGGAAATAGAGGTAATGGCTGGGACCCGCGATCACGGCCCGGGACAGACGGTCGGCGAACAGGGCCGTTGCCGCCTCGGCGTCCTCGTGCCGGGGCCCGACCGTGGGCAGGGGCTCCTCGATACGCAGCGTCATCCGGCCGTCCGCCGCCCGCTCCATGAAGCAGGGCAGCACCGCGCAGCCCGTCTTGCCGGCAAGCTGCATGGGCCCCAGGGAAAAGGCGGCCGTGCGACCGAGAAAGGGCACCGCGACGCGTTTTTCCCCGCCGCCGCCGTCCACGGCCACGCCCAGGACGTTGCCGCCGCGCAGGCAGGAAAACGCCTCCCGCAGGCTGCCGAAGACGTTGACGTGGGTCACGGGCAGGGACAACTCGTGGGCCCAACGCATCTCGCGCGTGCGGCGCACCGCCCGGCTCCGCCCCTCGGGCAGCTTTTCATTGAGGACCGTGGCCGGGGCCGAGAGCTGCCACATGCGGTAGCCGGCGTAGCCGATGGCCGGCATGATCATCTGGTTGGCGCCGAAATGGCCGAAGGCGAGCATCACCCCGCGCCCCATGGCCAGGGCGGCGTCGAGGCGGTCGCGGCCTTCGAAGGCGACCAGGGCGGCCGTGCGTTTTGGGGTCAGGCGCGGGAAAAGGAGCGCCTCGAGGTCGGTCTGGCAAAATTCCACCAGGGCCTTGCGGGCGAGGGACAGACGCGCGGCCGGATCGTCGGGCACGCCCGGGACGTAGCGCGCCGCCTCGGCCATGCCGGCAAGCCTGGCGTTGGGCATCCGGCCGAGCGCCCGGCCAAGCCCCCTGGCCAGGGCATGGGCCGCGCCGTCCGGCAGGGTCCAGACAAACCGCTTGAAAGGATGCCAGTAGCACCAGACCAACGCGTCCCGAATCGCCCGCATAATCCCGTCCTTTTTCCGCGCGTGGGTGGCGGGTAGCATGTCTGGCGCGCCTTTCGCAAATGGTGTATGGCCCGGCCAGACGCCTTGCCGTCTTTATCACACAGTCAAAAGGAAGCTTTCATGCGCATACTCGTCACCGGCGGATTCGGTTATATCGGCAGCGTGCTCGTTCCGGAACTTCTCGCGCTTGGCCACGACGTCACGGCCTACGACATCGGCTGGTTCGGCCGCCACGTCCCCGAACATCCCCGCCTCACCGCCATCACCGGCGACACGCGGGACATCGACGCGGTGCCCATGGCCGGCGTCGACGCTGTGATCAACCTGGCCAACGTGGCCAACGACCCCTGCGGCGACCTGGATTCCAAGCTGACCTGGGAGGTCAACTGCCTGGCCACCATGAAGCTGGCCGAGAAGGCCGTGGCCTGCGGGGTCAAGCAGTTCCTGCACGCCTCCTCGGGCTCGGTCTACGGCGTCAAGGACGAGCCGGAAGTGACCGAGGACCTGCCCTGCGTGCCCATCTCGGACTACAACAAGACCAAGATGGTCAGCGAGCGGGTGCTTTTGAGCTATGCCGACAAGCTCGCCCTGACCATCCTGCGCCCGGCCACGGTGTGCGGCTATTCCCCGCGCATGCGCCTGGACGTGGCCGTCAACCTGCTCACCATGCAGGCCCTGGCCAAAAAGCACATCACCGTCCTTGGCGGCGACCAGACCCGGCCCAACATCCACATGAAGGACATCGTGCGGGTGTTCCTGCATTTCCTGGCCGCCGGCGGCAAATACACCGGCATTTACAACGCGGGCTTCGAGAACATCTCCATACTCGATCTGGCCAGGATGATCGTGGAGGAGGCCCCGGCGGAAATCGAGATCAAGCCGTCCAACGATCCCCGCTCCTACCGCCAGAATTCCGACAAGCTGCTGGCCACCGGCTTTGCGCCCAAATACGGCGTGGCCGACGGCATCCGCGACGTGGCCGCGGCCTTCCGGGAAGGCCGGCTGGCCGACGAGGACCGCTGGTACAACATCCGCACCATGAAGACCCTGCCCAGGCTGTAGGCCGCGTCCGAACACGGCGCGGACCGGGCCGGCGACGGACGGGGAGGGAGGCGACGGAACGATGGACGCCCGGACATATCCCTGGGAACGTGTGGCCACCGCCGGGGTGGCGGTGTTGCTGCTGCTCCTTGCCGGCCTGGTCTGGCTGGGGTTTGCCAACGAACGGCTGCGCCAGCAGGTCCACGCCGTGGAGGTAAGCGTCAAGGCTCTGCCGCCGACCGCGCCGGCGGTCGACGTCACGGGACTGGCCGGACAGGTCAAGGCCGTCGGCGAGGCGGTAAGCGCCCTTTCGGCCAAGGTCGACGCCTTGCGCGGTCGCGACGCGGCCAAGGCCCTGGAGCGGCTCTCCGGCGAGGTCCGCGCGCTCAGCGCCAAGGTGGACGGGCTTGCCGCCGCCAAGGCCGCCGCGGCCAAGTCGGGCAAAACGGGGAAAAAGTCCGCCGCCTCGCCATCCCGGAGCGCTCCGGTCGAGGACGGCGGCCAGCCCCGGCCCTTTTACGGTCCGGGCTACCCGGCCTGGCCGGGCTACTAAGGTTCCCCCAAGCCCTCTCTCCCAGCCTTTTTCATGCAGGTTGCCGCTACAACCTGTTAAAAAAGTTTAGGAAGGGGAGAGCGCGAGAGGGGAGAACCCTTTTCAAAGGGTTTCCCCTCTCGCACCCTCTTCACCGCATCCTTCCCCTCATCACAAGGAACACGCCATGACCAATCCCGATGCCGGCATTTTCGACAGCAAAGCCTATGCCGAGGCCCTGGCATTTTCCCGCAGCCTGCGCGCGCCCGGCAACCCGCTGGATTTCCCCAGCTACGCCGACTACGTGCGCCTGGTGGCCGAGCGGGTGGTCATCGACCTGGAGAGCTTCGACCCGGACATGGCCGATTTCCAGGAACTGCCCGAGACCTACGAGCTGGCCTACCTGACGGCGCGTCTGGAACGCCTGCGCGCCAGGATACTGGCCGAGCGCGGCGTGGATGTGAAGGATTTGTAGAAAGCGCCCGCGTCAGACGGCCGGCGCGGCCTTGGCGCGGCGCAGACGGCGGCGGATGACCCGCCACTGCTCGCGCGGGGTCAGGTCGTCGGCCGGAGCGCCGTCAAGCAGGCAAAACGGCGTGCGGCCGGTTGCGGCCAGCACTTCGGACGCGGCCTGGGCCAGGACCGGCCCGGGCGTGCGGTACAGTCCGGCCACTAGCGCCACCGCCCCGGTCAGTCGGGAAAGGGCCAGCGCGTCGCCCGAACGGGAACACGGCGCGGCGCAGACAAGCACCCGGTCGAAACGGTCGGCCAGTTCCGCCAGAACCCGCCGCAACGCCGGCCCGTCCATGAGACGGTCGGCCGTATCCCCGTCCACCGGGACCGCCGCGGCCGGCAAAATCCAAAGCGAAGGTTCATCGCCGGGCACAAGCACCGAGGCAAGCGGCGTCTCCCCGGCGAGCGCCTCGGCCAGGCCGGGTCCGGCAGGCAGGCCGGCCACGGCGTAAAGGCCCGACTGGCGCAGGTCGGCGTCGACGACCAGGGTCGTCCGGCCGCTTCGGGCCACGGTCCGGCCCAGATCGAGGGTCAGCCCGTACGCTTCGGCCGGAGCCACGGTCCCGTCGGCAGCGGCCACGACCACCAGACGCGGCCCGCCGTCGTCGGCCCCGGCGGGATACAGGGCCTCGCGCAGCCGCCGCAGGGCCTGGGCGCGGGCCGCCCGGTCGCGCCTGGGGACGAACCCAAGTGGCATCGCGCCCGCCGCCAATGCCCCCGCCGGCCCGGAAACCGTCTCGTCGGCGTAGGCCGCGACCAGGGCGGCCACGACAGCCAGGAATCCGCCGAGGAGCGCCCCCACAGCCAGCATCAGCGACAGTTTGGGCCGCATGTAGTCGTTGATCTTGCCCGGAATCGTCGCCGGCTCGACCATATGGGCCAGGGACAGGTCGAGGCCTTCGCCGGCCGCGGCCATGGAGGCCAGCTGGTTGAGGCTGTTGACGAACGTCTGCCGCGCATCCACCTTGACCGCCACCAGGGCATCGGCCGCGAGCTTGGCCGGATGGGCCTCGGCTTCCTTCTCCAAAGCGGCGAGCAGGGTCGCGTAGGCCTCGTCCTGGCTCTCGTAGCCGGCGACCTGGGACGTGTACTCGGCCCCGCGCTCGCTCAAATAGCTGTACGTCGGGTCCGTGGACACGGTTTCCGAGCCGAACACCTTTTGCGCCTCGTCCTTGATGATGCGCTTGGCCTCGGCGATCTTGCTTTCGATCTCCTTGACCGCCGGGTGCTCGGCGGTCATGCGCGTCCTGGCCGAAGCCAGGTCCATGTAAAGGTCGCGCAGGGTCAGCTTGACGGAGTCGATCAGGCCCGAGCGTTGGAGGGACTGCGAGGTCTTGCGAAATTCCGGACGCTTGGCCAGCTGGGCCTTGACGTTGGCCAGCATGCCCCGGGCCTTGATGAGGCTCAGGCGATTGGCGTCGCGGTCGGAGGTGAGGGTGTAATAGCGGGTGACGAGCTGCTCGCCCGCAGTGGAGAGATCCACGATCTTCTCCCGCCGGCGCAGATCGCGCTGCTCGTCGAGCGCCTGGTTGAACGCGGCCCGGGCCCTGGGCAGTTCCTTGTCCACGGCCTCGGCCAGAAGCCGGCACTCGTCCTGGCGCATGGCCGTTTCGCGGGCGACGAAGGACCGGGCCGTAGCGTTGGCCAGGGCGATGGACAGCTCCAGGGAATCGGCCGAGGAGGAAAATTCCAGGATATCGGAATCCTCCATCATGGCCGCCTTGATGTAGGGCCGGGGAAAGAGGAGGTGGACCAGCGACTTGTTGGTCAACTCCTCATAGGTCATGGGCCGCCGTCCCAGGTCCGGGACGAAATGATCGAGGAGCAAGCGCACGAAAGGGATGAACTCCAGCACTTGCAGCGACTTGCGCTTGCGCGTCAGGTGCAGTTCCCGGATGACGGGCCGCAGTACCGGCACGGTGGCGGCCAGGTCCTCATAGGTGGAGCGCTCGGTGTCGGTGAGCGATGCGCTCCCGGTCATGGCCGAATCGAGGGAGATGCGCGAAAGCAGGGAGGCCTTGGTCGAGGAATGGTAGAGGTAGACCTTGGCCGAGGAGACATACTGGGTTTCCGTCAGAACGGTCAGCAGGGCCAGCCCGCAGAAAATGACGGCGAAGACCCAGGACATGAGCTTGCGACGTCGCCAGAGCAGGCGCAAAAGCTCGCGCAATTCCATTTATTGCACCGAGATAACCCCGCCCTGGCTGTTGCTTAACACCTCTCCGGCCACGGGTTGGGATTGGGTGACGACGGTTGTCTGATCCTTCGGTCCCTTGAAAAGATCGTCCATCGCGTCCCGCAGCTGCGGTATGAAGATGACGAAGCGTTCCGCGTTGACCAGGGTGTTGAGCACCGAGGACATGCGGCTCATGAACTGCTCCACGCTGGCCCAGTCGCTTTTGGGGACGTAGAGGATGTCGCCGCCCTCCAGGTAACGATTGAACCCGACCACGCCCTCGCCTACCTTGGTCCCCAGGCGCATGTCGAGAATATAGGCATGGGGCTTGTCCCCCTCGGGCCGCAACAGCACCACCGTGGACATGCCGGCGTTGTCCGTGAAGCCGCCGGTGCGGGCCACGGCCTCGAACAGGTTCATGTCGTGATCCACGGTGACCACGCCCTGGCTTTTGACCTCGCCGAGCACCATGGCGGTCTGGCTGCGCAGAGTGGAGACGTTCACCATCACCTGGGGATCGACGATATATTTGGCGTAGGCCTTGGCCAGCTCGCCGCGCAATTCGGACACGGTGCGTCCGCCGGCCGCTACCTCGCCCACGAGCGGCAGGCTGATGTTGCCGGCGGCGTCCACCCGGGCCGAGGTCTTGAGGTCGTCGTTGCGCCACACCTCGATGGACACTTCGTCGCCGTAGCCGAGCACGGACCGCCGTTGCGACTGGCCCGCAACGTGTTTTTTGGAAGTGGCCGTCAGCGGGGGCGGCGTGGAATGCGTGGAACAGGCCGAAAGCGCCACGACCAGGGACAGGCAGACCATCGCCGCAACGACGCGGCAATAAACGGGAAAAAAGGCGAAGGCTCGCGGCATGGATTTCCTTGACTGGCTCTTGGACAACTTTCCTGATAAGGGATTTGAGGCGCCCGCGCAAGGCGTGCGACCGCATTGTGGTCCGGGCGGTTGTGCGCTATCAGGCGACGCGAGCGGCCATGTGCCGCCAATCCTTAATCACGCACCCAGGCATGTCATGAAACCCATACGCTTTTTTTGCGGCCTGCTGGCCGTGCTGTCCATGTGCCTTCCCGGCCGGGCCGCCGCCGAGACCCTGACCTTTCTCGGCAAGAGCTATTGCCCCGTCAAATACGAGATCACCTGGCCGTTCAGCACCAACGCCACCAAGGCGGCCAAACAGGGCACCGGCATCCAGGCCAACATCTACGAATTGCCCGAAGGCAAGAAGAACGAGGATAAATCCGCCACCGAAATGGGCTCGGACATGAGCCGCCTGCGCATCCTTTCGGCCCCGCTCAAGGTGGGGGACAAGGTGGACGAGGATCAGATCCTCATCACCTACGAGATGCCGCTGGAAAACCTCATGGCCGAAAAGCAGGCGCTCTCCCGGACCGAACTGGACGACGTCGAACACGCGCTGGCCTACGTGGAGAGCCAGCTGACCGCGCTGCGCCAGCAACAGGCGGACCTGGAAAACCTGGCCACCGGGAAATCCGTCGCCCCCATCGCCGTTCGCATGGGCGCCCGGGACATCGACGCATTGCTTATGCGGCGCGACTACCTGCGGGAAAAGTACGAGCTCGCCAAGCAGAGCTACGACAATGCCATCATCATCGCCAAGTCCAAGTTCGGCAAGGACCAGGACGTCCACAAACTGCCGCGCATCGGCTACATCCGCTCTCCGGCCAGCGGCTATGTGCTGTGGACCAACTACCGCCTCGTCCCGGGCATGGCCTTCACCAAGCAGGCCTCGCTCATTTCCATCGGCCGCCTCGACCCCATCCTCATCCGGGCCTCGGTGCATGAAATTGCCGCCCAAAAACTGAAGGTGGGCGATCCCGTGTCCATCGTTTTCCACACCCTGCCCGGCCAGACCTTCCACTCCACCATCAGCAAGGTCGATTTCGTGGCCCAGCCGGCCATGCTGCAGCAGCCGTCGTTTTACAGGATTGAAATCACCCTGCCCAACTCCGATCTGCGCATCAAGGAAGGCATGCGCTGCGACGTCACGGTCACCGTGCCGGACGCCGCCAAATAACCCGCCGCATGCTGCAAGCCGCCTTTGCCATCCTGATCAATTGCGCCGTGTTCGCCGGCGTGGGGCTCGGTCCCATGGCCGTTCTGGCCCGGGGCGTGGGGCTGCCGGCCGTTTTGGCCATGGCCCCGGCCGCCGGCTATGCCCTGGCCAGCGTGGCGCTCACCTGCTGGCTGATGCGGGAGGGTACGGTGGGCGCGGCCATGGTCCCCGTCACCGGCGGGCTCCTGGCCGTATCGCTGGTGTGCCTGATCCTCGTGCGCCGGGACCTGCTTGGCCGTCTGGCCGCCGTTCGCGGCAGGCGGCTTCTGGCCGGGCTGGCCGGGGCCGTGCTGTGCCTGGGGATGCTCACCGCGCCGCTTTCCGCCGGCAACAAGGGCTATGCCGTCTTTCGCGGCAACGCCAGCGACTCCTTCATCTACATGTTCCTGGCCAGGTATTTCGACGTCCACCCCCGGGCCTGGGCCTTCACCCATTCCCCCGAGGAGGTGGAGGCCGACGACCCCATGCTCGGCCCGCCGCGCTCCATGCTGAACATCCGCTGGACGTGCGGGGCCATGCTGGCCTACGGCGCCAAGCTTGCCGGCATGGGCATCGTGGATTTTCAATACCCGTTCACGATGACGAGTTTCATGCTTTTTTACGCGGCCATGCTGGCCTTTCTCGCGGCCATGGGATTTTCGCCGTTTCTGGCGGCGCTGACATCCCTGGTCATGGCCACGGGATTTTATGGCCAGTTCGTGCTCGACATCCGGGCCTTTTCCCAGATCAACGTCCTGCCGCTGACCGTGCTGCTCGCCTGGGCCATCTCCCTGCCACCGCCGGAGCGGACGCCGGACATCATACGTCGCGCCGGCCTGCTCGGGCTTTCCTTCCTGGCCTGCTTCGTCAATTATACCGAGATCTTTCCCATGGTCGTCGGCGCGGCCGCGGCGTTTCTCGGGCTTTTGGGCCTGGCCGGGCGCCTCACCCGCCGCCAGGCGCTCGTCCAGACGGCCGGATTCGCCGTGGGCCTGGCCGCCACCTGGCCGTTACGGTTCCTCTACGCCCACATGCTGGCCCAGATCCATTTCACCACCATCGCGCCGGAACTGTGGAGCGAAGCCTATTTTCCCTGGCTCTTCAAAAACATCCCCGCCGGCATCTTCGGCGTCACCCTGGCCGGGGACGGTTTTGCCAAGCTGCCCGGGCTGTCCTTTCTCCACATCCATACGGCCGTCATCACGCTGTTCGCCCTGCTCTTGGCCGTGCTGTTCCTTGCCGGCGTCCTGCGGGCCCTTGCCGACCGCGACCACGACGCGCCGCTGGCCGCCGTGGCCTTTGCCGCCGCATCGCTTGCCACCTTCGCCCTTTTTACGCTTCGGGACACGCCCTGGGTGGCGGGCAAGGGGCTGTCCTATTTTTACCCCTTCATCCTGTGCCTGCCGCTCTACGCCGCCCTGTCCCGAAACGCCCTGCCACGACTCGCCCGGTCGGGCTGGATAAAATGGGCGCTGCCGACCGCAACGGCCCTGGCCATGGCCTTTCTCGTGCTCCAGCTGTCCTTTGCCTGCCTGCGCCCGGTCTATGCGGCCATGGACGCGGATTACCCCGACTACGTGCGCAACCACGGCCGCTACCGGGCCATCGACTGCGACATCGACGCCATCCGGGCCGCCCTGGTCGCGGCCGGGGCCAAGGATGTCGGCATATGCTCGGCCGATCCCTGGAAATGGTCGTTTCTGGGCCTGACGCTGGGTGAACGCTGGCGGGTGCGCCTGCCCGGCCAGATGCTCGAAGGACCGCCCGACGGCAAGGTTTTCGTGGCCCTGGACCTGCCCAAATCCGGCGTCCCGGCCGACTTGGCCCCCTATCTCGCGGCCAAAAACGCCAGCTTCGCCCTCTACCTTCTGCCCCGCGCCCGGCTGGCCGCCCTGGCCGGCACGCTGCCCTGCGCCCGGGAGCCGTACTGATTGCGCCGGCGCGCGCCTCGTTGCCCGCGCCGAGCCGTCCCCGCTGGCCGGGACACGGCCTCCCTTTTGACGTACCCCGGGCGTAACCACCGCCGGGCGCATCCGTCGCCAGGGCTGTTTACGCCCCCCCGGGGCCGTGCTATTTCATGGCAGACATTGGAAAAGGTTCGCCCGCGCCTTGGCCTCGGCCTTCTTCGCCGGCCCGTCGTCCCGGATCGCTGACCGGCGCGTGGAACTTTTCGCGGCAACGCAGCCAGGGGGATTGCGTGCAACAGCCTGCCACCCGTCCGCCAAAGGACACCGCCGCGTGACGCCTTCGCCACGGTCGCTGGCCCGCAACTTTCTTTCCCTGGCCGTTTCCCGGCTGGTCCAGATCGCCAGCGGCTTTTTCGTGCTGCTGGCCGTGGCCCGGGTCCTGCCCCTCGACGATTTCGGCCGATACGCCTCGATCATGGCCCTGGCCGGGGCTGTGGTCGCGGTCACCTATTTCGGCATCCAGCAGATCATGATCCGCGACATGGCCCTCGACAGGAGTTGCGCCCCGGCGGCCCTGGGCCAGGCGCTGACCCTGCGCCTGGGGCTGCTCGTCCTGGCCGGGCTGGTCCTGGCGACCATCGGTTTTTTTTCCGGCTACAAAGGACCGGCCGCCCTCGGACTGGCGCTCGCCTTCGGGATCGAGGCCTGCCGCTCCTTGAGCCTGCTTGGCTGCGCCGTGTTCCAGGCCTACGAATGCATGGGCTACGAACCGCCGCTCTCCATCATTTCCGGGCTGGCCTCCCTGCTCCTGGTCGGGCTGGCGCTGTGGCTGGGCCTTGGCGTCACGGGCGTTCTGGCCGGGCTTTTCGCCGCCGCCGCCCTGCACATGCTGCTCGTCTGGTTCGTCTCGGGCCGCTCTCTGTGCCGCCCGTCGTTTTCTTTCGACCGGAGCGCGCTGTGGCGCATGCTCGCAGCCTCGTCGGTGGTGGGGCTCGGCGTCTTTTTCCACCAGAACCTGTTTCGGGCCAACACCCTGGCCCTGACCTGGCTGGCCGACCTTGCGGCCGTGGCCGATTTCCAGGCCCCGCACGAATTCATCCTCAAGCTCGAAATTCTGCCCCAGGCGCTAATGCTGGCCGTGTTCCCGGCCCTGGCCCGTCTGGCCCCGGTCGATCCCCTGGGCGCCAGACGCCTGTTCCGGCTCATCTTCCGCCACACCCTGCACGCCATGGTCCTGCCCTCGATCCTGCTGGCCTTTTACGCCGAGCCGGCCTGCATGCTGATCTTCGGCCCCAAGTATACGGGGTCGGTCATGGTCCTGCGCATCCTTTCCCTGGCCATGGCCCCCCTGGCCCTGGACATGCTGGTCAACAACGTCCTCGTGGCCATCGGCCGCCAGCGCTACGCCCTCTATTACGCGGCGGCGGCCCTGGCCCTCAATGTCGCCGGCAACATCTACGCCGTGCCCCGCTACGGCGCGCTCGGCTCGGCAGTGGTGGCCCTTGGCTCGTATTTGTGGCTTTTGGCCTTTTCCACGCGCTTCGCCGCCCGGCACGGCTTCCGGTCCCATGCCACAGGCCCGCTTCTGCGGGTGCTGTGCGCCGGGGGAGCCTGCCTCGGGGCCTGCGCGCTCCTGCGCCAGATGCCCTTTGTCGGCGCATCGCTCGGCGCGCTGGTGTACGTGGCCGTGCTGGCGGGCCTTAGGGCCTTCGGCCGCCGCGACATCCTGGAACTGCGCTCCGTCATGCACCCGCGCCCGCAAGGCACGGACAACCCCGGAGAAAACCTATGAAGGCAGCCCACGTGGTGGTCGTCGGCTGGGACGGCGCCACCTTCGACATCGTGAAGCCCATGATCGCGGCCGGCCGTATGCCGGTGCTGGAAAAATTCCTCAGGGACGGCGTGCACGCGCCCCTTTGCTCCACCGTGCCGCCGGTCACCCCCGTGGCCTGGACGAGCTTCGCCACCGGATGCACGCCCGGTCGCCACGGCATCTTCGACGCCCTGACCCTGGACCCGGCCAGCCACGAGGTGCGCTTCGTGTCGGCGACCATGCGCCGGGCCGCGCCCATCTGGGCCGTGCTCTCGGACCGGGGCCGGCCGGCCGGGGCCGTCAACGTGCCCGTGACCTGGCCACCCGATCCCGTCGACGGACTCGTGATCTCGGGTATGTTCACCCCGTCCTACGCCGAGGATTACGTGCATCCCCCCGAGCTGCGCGAAAAAATCGAGGCCCGCTTCGGCCCCTGCCGGGATTCGCCCAACATGGACCCGGACCCCGGACGCTACCTGCAAAACCTGCTTGCGGGCGTCGACGCCCGCTGCGAGCTGACGCTGTGGCTCATGGCCCAAAAGCCCCTCGACTATTTCTGCTCGGTCTTCATGGAATCCGACCGGGTGCAGCATTTCTTCTGGGCCTACCGCGACCCGTCCCATCCCGACCACGCCGTCCTGGGCCAGGCCATCGAGGCCGTGTACGAACGCCTGGACGCGGCGCTCGGACGCATCCTCGACGCCTGCCCGCCGGATACGGCCGTGGCCCTGGTTTCCGACCACGGGGCCGGGCCGCTCAAGCGCGCCATCTTTCTCAACCGCTGGCTCATGGACAACGGCTTCCTGACGCTCTCCGGCGAGCTGGCCGCCCTGGCCGCCAGACACCACGCCCCATCTGGACTCAAAAAAGCGGTTGTCGCCCTGGCCAAGGCGATCCTGCCCGAATCCGTGCTGGAAGCCCGGCGCAAGGCCAAGTCCAAGGCCTTCGCCCGTATCAACAACCTCTTTTCCGCCATCGTGGACTGGGACAGGACGACCTGCGTATCGGAAGGCATCGCCGGCGGCATCTTCTTCAACCCCAAGCTGGTGGGCGAAGCCGACCGGGCGGAACTGACGCGCCGGCTCAAGGAAGGCCTGCTCGCCATCGTGGACCCGCAGACCGGGGCCCATCCCTTTGCCGCCGTGTACGCCCGGGAAGAGCTCTACAACGGCCCGGCCGTCTCCGGCGCGCCGGACGTCATCACCCTGTGCGGCCCGGGCTATCAGGTGCTGGTGCCCCACGAGATCGCGCTCTACGAACAGGGCGCGCCGACCGGGCTTTTCGCGACGCACAAATGGAGCGGCCGCCACGAGCAGTACGGGGTGTTCGCCCTGCGCGGCCCGGGCGTGGCCGCCGGCGTGGAGCTTGCCGACGCGGCCATGGCCGACGTGACGCCGACGCTGCTCTACGCCCTGGACGAGGCCGTGCCGGAAAACATGGACGGACGCGTGCTGGCCGGGGCCTTCACGGCCGAAACCCTGGCCGCCCGACCGCCGCAGACCACCACGGCCACCGCCAGCATGACAGGCGCGGCCGGCACCGACGGCGCACAGGCGAACCAGATCGCGGACGAGCTTTCGGATTTGGGGTATATGTAGGGGGAGAGGAAGGACAGATGTGCGAGAGGGGGACCTTTTTTGAAAAAAAAGGTCCCCCTCTCGCGCTCTCCCCTCCAAAAAACTTTTAACGATTACAGCTGAGTAACGCTATCACTCTGTAACCG
>NZ_JBLODY010000048.1:0-32700 GCF_047785625.1 Solidesulfovibrio sp. C21 | reverse complement strand
CCCTGGACCCCTCCGCCGGGGGGCCCTCGGCCTCCCGGCGGAGGGGTCCAGGGGAGGCAGCGCCTCCCCTGGCCGCCGGAGGCCTCATCCCCAGGCCTCCATCCATCACACCGTGCCGGTATGGCCGAAGCCGCCGCTGCCGCGCGACGTATCGCCGAGTTCCTCCACGGGCATGATGACGGGCCGCACGATGGGCGCGAGCACGAGCTGGGCGATGCGCTCGTGGCGGGCGATGGTGACCGGCTCCTTGGACGTATTGAGCAGCCACACCTTGAGTTCGCCCCGGTAGTCGGGGTCGATGACGCCCACGCCCTGGGCCACGGTCAGGCCGTGCTTGGCCCCGAGTCCCGAGCGGGAATAGATGAAACCGGCCACGCCGGGAGCGTCGATTTCGATGGCGATGCCGGTCGGCACGGCCACGCGATCGCCGGGGGACACGGTAAGCGCATCCGGGTCGATATCCGCACGCAGGTCCAGGCCGGCCGAGCCGGGCGTGGCGACCGTGGGCGGATTATCGCGACTGGAATCGCGCAGAAACTTGATGCGCAGGATGCTTGTGGCGACGGACACGTGGACAACCTCCCGGCTGGTGAAATAAGGGCGATAACCTACCGTATCTGTTGATTTTGTAAATAAAATATAACCTATTGAAATAATGTATTTTTCCAGACTGGTGTCATGGTCGTGACGTTTTGGAACCGGCCTTGCAATTTGAAGGGCCTTGTGGATAGATGCCGGCAAGGCGCCGATATTGCGCGGCGATGCGCGCCGTGATGCAATAAGCCGTAAGAGGGGAACCGCATGCAGCCGTTACGCGTCTATAGCGTTGTGCCGAAATTGCCGCCAAAGCTCAATGCGCTTTGGGATCTGGCCTACAACCTGCTTTTTTCCTGGAACGACGACATTGCAACGCTTTTCGCCCAGGTGGACCGGAAACTGTGGCGCGAGTGCTCGGGCAATCCGGTGGGCTTCCTCAACCGGCTGCCGCAAAAAACCCTGGAGACCCTGGCCGAGGACGACTTTTTCGTCGAACGGGTCGGCGACCTGCGCCAGGTCCTCGAGACCTATCTTTCCCGCAAAACCACCTCCATTCCCTTTCCGGACCGCGACGGCCAGCCGGTGGTGGCCTATTTCAGCCTGGAATACGGCATCAGCGCCTGTCTGCCCGTCTATTCCGGCGGGCTTGGCATTCTGGCCGGCGACCACCTCAAGTCGGCAAGCGATCTCTGCGTGCCCCTGGTCGGCATCGGGCTGTGCTACCAGCAGGGCTATTTCCGCCAGTACCTGACGGCCGACGGCTGGCAACAGGAACGCTACCCGATATACGATTTCGAACAGATGCCGCTGTCGCCTTGTAAAAACGACGCCGGCGAACGCATCATGATCCATGTCGACCTCAAGGGCGAACGAGTCCACGCCCAGATATGGAAAGCCCAGGTCGGCCGGGTGTCGCTCTATCTCATGGACACCAACGTGCCGGAAAACCAGCCCGCCTCCCGCCAGCTGACCAACCGGCTCTACGGCGGCGACCTGGAAACCCGGGTGCGCCAGGAATACCTGCTCGGCATCGGCGGCATCCGGGCGCTGGAGGCGCTCTCGCTCAAGCCCAAGGTCATCCACATGAACGAGGGCCATTCGGCCTTCGCCGGCCTCGAGCGCATCGCCATCTTCATGGACAAGCACAAGCTTTCCTTCGAGGCCGCCATGGAACTCGTGGCCTCGAGTTCCATCTTCACCACCCACACGCCCGTGCCGGCCGGCAACGACCGTTTTCCGCCAGACCTGATCCAGGCCTATTTCGAGGACTACGCCAAGCGCCTGGGCCTGGCCTTCAAGGTGCTCATGGCCCTTGGCCGCGAGGACCCGCGAAACGACGCCGAGCACTTCTGCATGCCGGTCCTGGCGCTTAAGCTCTCGCGCTTCAACAACGGCGTCTCCAAGCTCCACGGCGTGGTCTCGCGCCAGATGTGGAACCGCGTCTGGAACCAGTACCCCGTCGAGGACGTGCCCATCGGGGCGCTGACCAACGGCGTGCACGTGCCGACCTGGGTGGCCCAGGACCTGGCCACCCTCTACGACCGCTATTTCGGGGCCAACTGGCGCGAGGATCCGGACACCGGCCGCGTCTTCGCCCAAACGCATCTGATTTCCGACGCCGAACTGTGGCGCGCCCACGAACGGCTGCGCGAGCGGCTGGTCGGCTACGTGCGCGAACGACTGCGCGATCAGCTGATGGCCCGGGGCGCCAAACGCACGGAATTGCAAAACGCCGAGGAAGTCCTCGATCCCCAGACGCTGACCATCGGCTTCGCCCGCCGCTTCGCCACCTACAAGCGGGCCAACCTGCTCCTCACCGACAAGGAGCGGCTGCTCAAAATCCTTTCCAACACCGACCACCCCGTGCAGTTCGTCTTCGCCGGCAAAGCCCACCCCCACGACAACGAAGGCAAAAAGATCATCCAGGAACTGGTGCAGATCTGCCAAAGCCCCGAGTGCCGCTTCAACATGGTCTTCCTGGAAGACTACGACATGGAAATCGCCAGCTACCTCGTGCAGGGCGTGGACGTGTGGCTCAATACCCCCCGCCGGCCGCTGGAAGCCTGCGGCACCAGCGGCATGAAGGCCATGTGCAACGGCGTGCTCAACTACAGCACCCTTGACGGCTGGTGGGCCGAGGCCTGGAAGCCCGACAACAGCGTGGGCTGGGCCATCGGCCAGGGCGAGGAATACGAGGACGGCGGCTACCAGGACTTCGTGGAAAGCCAGACCCTCTACAACGTTCTGGAAAACGAGATCATCCCGACCTTCTACGATCGCGGGCACCACGGCAACCTGCCGCGCAACTGGATCCGCAAGATGAAGGATTCCATCAGCCAGCTCGCCCCGCTCTACAACTCCCACCGCATGGTGGAAGACTACGCCCGCGTGGCCTACGTGCCGGCGCTGGAAAACTACAACCGGCTGACCCGCGACGACTGTGCCGCCGCCAAGGACCTCGCCTCCTGGCGCATGGACATGATGACCAAATGGAGCAGCCTCGATATCCGCAACATCTGCTCCGAGGACCCCGAAGAACTCCACGTCGGCGATCCGGTGCTGGTGCGGGCCGAAGTGCACTTAAACGGCATCCGGCCTCAGGACGTCGAAGTCCAAATCTACGCCGGCCGGCTGGACTACGAAGGCAAATTCGCCCAGCGCGAAACCGTCAACATGCAGGCCACCGAAACCACCCCCGACGGCTGGCAAATCTATACGGGCAAGATCCAGCCCACCGAGGCCGGCCGCTTCGGCTATACCGTGCGCATCCTGCCCCACCACCCGCTGCTGCTCGATTCCCACTCCCTGGGCCTCATCCGCTGGGCCTCGGTCTAGCGCTGATGGCTGGGGCGCTGCCCCAGACCCCGGCAGAGGCTCTGCCTTTGCACTCCACCGGGGGGCTTGATGCCCCCCGGTCCCCCCTTTACCGGGTTGAAATAGTGGATGGAAATCCGCGAGATAACCCGCCTAGGCCAGCATCTCGTCGATGAGGCGTTTGAGGTTCTCGGCTTCCTCGGTCAGACCGGCCACGGCCTCGCCGGCGTGTTCCATGGCCACGGCGGTGTCCTCGCTGATGTGGCTGATGGAATCCATGGTGTTGCTGATCTGTTCGCTAACGGCGGATTGTTCCTCGGCGGCGGCGGCGATGGAGCTGATCTGATCGGCCGAGGCGCCGACGAGGGAGACGATGCCGGAGAGGGCATCGCCCGATCCCCGGGCCAGGACATTGGCTTTTTCGATGGCTTCCGCGGTTTCCCGCACGCTTTCCACGTGTTCGCGCGTGCCTTGTTGGATGGCGGTGACGGCCTGTTCCACTTCGGTCGTGGCCTGCATGGTCTTTTCGGCCAGCTTGCGCACCTCGTCGGCGACCACAGCGAAGCCCCGACCGGCGTCGCCGGCCCGGGCGGCCTCGATGGCGGCATTGAGCGCCAGGAGGTTGGTCTGGTCGGCGATGTCGGAGATGACGCCGATGACCGCGCCGATGCCCTGGGCCTCCTGGCCGAGCGCGGTGATGTCCTCGCGCAGGGACTCGGCCCGCTCGCGGATGGAGCCGATCATGGCCACCAGATCGAGCACGGATTTGGAGCCTTCGGCGGCCTGGTTGCGGGCGTCTCCGGCCGTGGACACGGCGGCGGCGGCGTTTTGGGCCACTTCGAGGACCACGGTGTTCATCTCGCCGATGGCCAGGGACGTTTCCTTGGCCGCGTCCTTCTGGGTATGCGCGCCGTCGCGGGCCTGCTGCACTTTTTCGGACAGGGAGGCCGAGGCCTCGCCCATGCGGGCCAGCACGCCCTCCAGGGTTCGGGCGGCGGCGGCGGCGCCTTCCCGGCGGGCGGTCAGGGCTTCCTCACGGGCCGCTTCCGCCTCGGCCAGGCATGTGCCGGCGCGCTCGGCCTCACAGGCCGCCTCGCAGCTTTTCTGGTCGGCCTCGGCGATCTTGTGCTTGAGGTTGTCCACGAGGGTGCATAGGGACCGGCCGAGCTGGGTGATTTCGTCCACCCGGCCCTTTTGAGTCCGCCGGTCCACGCGGTGATGGATATCCAGACAGGCGTCCATGTCGCCGGTCGCGATATGCTCGCTATGGGCGGACAAAAAGCCCAGCCGGTCGATGATGGTGCGCTTCATGAAGAGCCACAGGGCCGCGACCAGGACCAGCAGCCCGCCCAGGGACAGCAGGCCGGCCTTGATCTCGGCCCCCTTGAGCGCCGCCATTTCCGGGCCGACGTCCTCCACCGTGACCATCGCGCCGAGAATGGCCCGGCTTGCGCCGTGGCAATGGTGGCAGTCGGGCGCATTCGCCACCGGGCGCACGGTGACGAACGACGGCTTGCCGTCCACGGTTTCCAGGCCGGCGGCATCCTCTCCCTTGGTCAGCGCCGTTTCGAGCAACGCGGCGACCTTGGCGCCGGGCAGGGTCCGGGTCAGGGGCTGGCGCAGGGCATCCTTGCGCGTGGCGTAGGTGGCCTCGCCGCGAAAATCCGTCAAAAACGCCTGCAACCGGCCGCGCGTGCCGGCGATCAGGGAAAACTGGCTGGTGGTGGTCTCATTGTCGCCCAGACGCATGGGCTCGCTGACCACGAGTTCGATCAGCCGGGCCGAACGCCCGGCCGCCTCACGGATGCGGGTCAGGGATATTTCGCGCTGCCACAGCGTGTTGGCGACGAACAGCCCGGCCAGCACGGCTGCGGCCACGAACAGGACCAGAAGCAGGGCCTTGGCTCCGAGGGAACTGGTGCGTTTGGACATGACTGCCTCCGCGCGCAACGCTCCGCGCGCCGGGAGGTTGGAGTTGGAAAGCGTGTCGCGCCGGGACGCAGGGCGTCAATGCGCGCCGGCCTGCAAAAGCGGCTTGTAGCCGAAGGCGCGCACCCGCGTGGCATTGTGGCAGCCCTGGCAATCGGCCACGGTGAGCTTGCCCTTGATGTCCGCCGGGTCCTGCGAGGCGACATGGGCCGATCCGGGGCCGTGGCAGACCTCGCAACCGGCCTCGGCCATCCCGGGCGTGGCGGCGAAACTCGTGAATCCGCCCGGCTTGCCGTAGCCCGTGGTATGGCAGCCAAAGCAGCCGGTGAGTTCCTCGGGGGTGAGTTTGCCCGCCATGCGGCGCAGGCTGGCGGTGGAGTGGGCCTTTTTGGAATGCTTCATGAAGGCTTCGTACTGCGCGCTGTGGCAGCCGGAGCAAGCCTTGGAACCCACGTAACGGACAGGCGGGGCCTGCTGGCCGCCGCTGCCGACGCCGGGACAAAGCGTCAGAAGGCCCGCGGCGGCCAGGCCTACGAGAAATCGCCATCCCATGTCGGACTCCTTCTGGGGGCGAGCATCGCGGCATCGCCACGCCGCGCGAACCGCCGGCAGGGTGTGGCGGATCACGCGAAATTCGTGTTCTCGTGACAACCAAGAGCAAAATACATACCGGCCAACCGCTACCGGCGTGATAAAAGCGCACGGGACGCGCAGCGGCGAACATTCTTTGCCGGGCGCGGCTAATGGGCCAGGGTCATTGGGAATTGTTCCAGGGTGGAACAGGCATGAAACGGGAAAAAACGAACGCGGGAGAAAACGGCGGCCAGGGCGGAAACACGCCCCTGGTGCCTTTTGTCACAACAGACACGAAACGGTGTGTCACCAGTGAGCCCCAAGGGCTCCACAACGACGCCGGGCGGATCACATAATGGCGTACTCGCGGATCTTGCGATAAAGCGTCTTGCGCGAAATGCCGAGCGCCGTGGCGGCCAGGGTGCGGTTGTTGCCGAAACAGGCCAGGACCTTGGCGATATGCTCGCGCTCCACCGCCTCGAGCGACAGAAAGTCGTTTTCGCCCTCGGACTGCATGGACAGTTCGCGCGGCAGGGCGTTTTCCGTGATCACCCCGTTTTCGGCCAGGATCACGCCGCGCTCGATGACGTTGCGCAGTTCCCGGATGTTGCCCGGCCACTGGTAGTTGATGAGGCAGGCCATGGCCCGGTCGGAAACGCGGTAGGTGCCGCCGGCCAGGACCCGGTCCAGGAAATACTCGACCAGAAGCGGGATGTCTTCCTTGCGGTCCCGCAGCGGCGGCAGCTCGATGTTGAAGACGTTGATGCGGTGATAGAGCGCTTCGTGGAATCGCCCGGCCTCGGCCTCCTTGGCCAGATTGCGGTTGGTGGCGAAAATCAGGCGCAGGTCCGTGGTGCGCTCGTCCTTGTCGCCGACCCGGCGGTAGGTCTTGTTCTCCAGGGTGCGCAAAAGCGAGGCCTGGACCTCCATGGGCAGCTCCCCGATCTCGTCGAGAAAAAGCGTGCCCTTGTTGGCGAAGGTCATAAGCCCCTCGCGGTTCTCCATGGCCCCGGTAAAAGATCCCTTGACGTAGCCGAACAGTTCCGAGCGGGCCAGCTCCTTTTGCAGCGTGGCGCAGTTCTTGATGACATACGGCTTGTCCGCCCGCTTGGACCGGGCCTGGATGGCCGTGGCCGCGACTTCCTTGCCGACCCCGGACTCGCCGGTAATAAGCACGGGCACGTCGGTGGGCGCGACCTTGTCGATGAGGAAGCGTATCTGCTTGATGGCGGCCGAGTTGCCCACGATCTGCTGGGGCTGGCCCTGGCTCTGGGCGTGCTTGAGCTGGCGGTTCTCGAAACGCAGGCAGGCCCGCTGGTAGGCCCGCTCCACGATCAGTTCGAGTTGCTCCAGATTGAACGGCTTGGTGATGTAGTCGTAGGCCCCGAGCTTCATGGCCTCCACGGCCGAGTCGATGTTGCCGTGCCCGGTGATGATGATGACCTCGACATCCGGGGAATGCTGGCGAATCTCCACCAGCACGTCCAGGCCGTCGGCGTCGGGCAGACGCAGGTCGAGGACCACCACTTCATAGGTGTTGCGCCGCAGCATCTCCCGGGCCTGATGGGCCGATTCCGCCGCCGCAACGGCGCGGGCCGGGGAAGACAATTCCTTTTTGAGCAATTTGCCGATGGAGGGCTCGTCGTCCACCACCAGCACACTGTAGGGGCTGGTCACGATATTTTGTCCGTGTTGACGGGAAGTTTGACGGTGAAGACCGAGCCCTCGCCGGGCTTGCTTTTGACCGCAATCTCTCCCTGGTGTTTGTCCACGATGGTCATGCAGGTGGAAAGCCCGATGCCGATGCCCTTGCCGGCCCGTTTGGTGGTGAAAAAGGGTTCGAAAAGCTTGTCCATGTTTTCCGGAGGGATGCCGCAGCCGGTATCCTCCACGGACAGACACACCGCGCCGGAACCTTCCTGGAAGGTGGTGATGACGATATGGCCGGGACCGACGATGGCGTCCATGGCATTGACCAGGAGATTGAGCATCACCTGCTTGATCTGGTGCTCGTCGCCGGAAACCATGGGCAGGCTCTCGCAGAGTTCCGTGCGGACGGTGATCTTGGCCTGGTTGCGCTGCCTGAGATGGCTGCGCAGGAGCTTGAGCGTGTCCTCGACCACGGCGTTTAGGCTCACCGGGGAAAAACTCACGGTCCTGTGCCGGCTGAAGGTCAAAAGCGTGGTGACGATGTCCTGGCAGCGACGGCACTCCTGCAAAATGGTGGTGACGTAGTCCTCCACGTCGTCCACCACGGTCGGGTCGACCTTTTCGCGCAGGGCCGGCAGGCGGCGGCGCAGGCCCTCGGCGAAACCGAAGATGGCGGTCAGCGGGTTGTTGACCTCGTGGGCCACGCCCGTGGCCAGCATGCCGATGGTGGCCATCTTCTCAGCCTGGTAGAATTTGGCCTGGTATTCCTTTTCTCTGGTCACGTCGCGCTTGAAGACCAGGATGTGCTGCTCGGGGTCGTCGGGGTGGTGGATGGGCGAAGCCACCATCTCGAACTGGATGTTCTTGCCATTGATCTTGAAAATCGCGGTTTCGCGGCAGATGTCGCCGGTGGCGAAGGATTTCCGGGCCGGACAGTTCGGACAGGGCCGGTCCTCGCCGCGAAAGATCTCGTGGCAGAATTTCCCTTCCGGCGCGGGATCGGGAAAAACCTGACGAAAGACGTGGTTGACCGACAGGATGCGCAGGTCCGGGGTAAGCACCATCATGATGTCGGTGATGCCGTCGAGGATGGCGGCTATCTCGCGGCGGCGCTGGGCGGACTGGGCATTGGCGTCTTTCAGGGCCTCGATGGTCTGGCGCAGCTCCTGGAAAAAACCGAGTTTGCTGTGCTCGATGCCGATGAGATCCTCAAGGGACGGCGCCCGCCAGGGCATTACCAGGCCTCCTGGCAGATGCCGAGGAGCGACTCCCAGGTGACGGGGCGGGGGTTGGTCAGGGTGCAGGCGTCGTTGACCGCCGTGCGGGCGATGGTTTCCAGGCAGCCCTTGTCGGGCAGGATGTCCCGCAGGCGCACCGGCACGCCGAGGTCGGCGTAGAAGCGCTCCAGCCAGTTGATGCCGGCCATGGCGATATATTCCGAGGAACACATGCGCGGGCCGCAGACAATGCGGCCGATGGTGGCCAGCTTATCCAAGCTTGTCGGGAGGTTGTAACGCATGACCGGCGGCAGGAGAATGGGGTGGACCAAGCCGTGGAGCACGTCGAACATGCCGCCGAGCGAATGGGCCAGGGAATGGCCGATGCCGAGCCCGGCGTTGGAAAAGGACATGCCGGCCGAGGTGGCGGCGATGCTCAGATTCTCCAGGGCCTCGATGGAGCGGTCGGCCAGGGCGGCCGGCAGGTTGCGCATGATAAGGCGCATGGCTTTTAAGGCCTGCACCTCGGTAAAGGGCGAGGCCAGAAGCGACAGGTAGGATTCCACGGCGTGGGCGAAGGCGTCGATGGCCGAGGCGATGATGAGGTGTTCGCTTTTGGTCAAAAGGACCAGGGGGTCGATGATGGAGATGTTGGGCACCAGCGACCGGCTGATGATGGACATCTTCACCTGCCGCTCGACGTCGGTGATGATGCAGAACTGGGAAATGTCCGAGCCCGACCCGGCCGTGGTCGGCATGAAGATCATGGGGGGCAGGGGCCGCATGATGCGGTTGGCCCCTTCGTAGTCGCTGATGCGGCCGCCGTTGCCGACGATGGTGGCGATGCCCTTGGCCGCGTCCATGGGGCTGCCGCCGCCCACGGCGATGATGACGTCGGCGCGCTCGCGGGCGTAGATTTCCGCGCCTTCGTGGATCTGATAATCGCGCGGATTGGAATTGACGGCATCATAATAGACCCATTCGAGGCCGTTGTCGCGCAGGATGTCCATGATCCGATCGACCCAGCCGGCCGCGACCAGCCCCTGGTCGCTGACGAGCAGCACCCGGCGTCCGCCCAGACGCTTGGCGCAGGAAGCCAAGTGGACGATGCTGCCCCGGCCGAAAATGATCTCTGGGATGGCGAATTTGCTGATCCGCATGGCGCTCCTTGGCGGGTGGGACGAACGGGGTTGCTGGCGCGTGGAGCGCACGGCAGCCGATAACGCCGGCCCCATCGGGAAGGCTGGCGTATCGTTTTGACCCGAAGCTATAACGTCACTGTTTCAAAGGTCAAGCCGGGTTGCCCGGATGCGCCGGCCGCAGCCCCTCATTCCCTTCGAAGCGCTCCACGAATTCCCCGAGCGTTATCCCCAGGGCCCTGCATATCGCCTCCAATTCGACGAGATCGATCCGCCGCTGCCCGCTTTCATACTTGCTCACATAGGATTGCGGATATCCCAAGCGCGCGGCCAACTCGGTCTGGCGCAATCCGGCCTCCTTGCGGAGCGAAAGCAGAAGAGCGCGGAAACACTCGTAGCGCCGCGTGTAACTAGTACGCTTCACGAGTTTCACATAGGATGCGTTGCGTAATATCCCAAAACAGGATATTTGGGATCGGAAGAAAGGATTCGGGGAAAGCGAATGTTTTTCGCCGGGAAAGACGGCCCGGGGCAAAAAAAAACATTTGCCGGCATTGTCTCCCTGTTTCGAAAGCCCCGCAGGGGGAAGGCGACACACAGCAACGGAAAGAAAGCGTGCTTCCCGCCAGGCAGGGACCGAGCATTATGAAGTTAAAAATGCCTTCGCGAGCAAACTCTCTGTTAAAACCAATCCTCTTTTATTCCCCCCCCGGGGCCGACTGGCCCGAAATGAGTATCCTTCAATTCACGTGAAATAGACAGAGGCTTTTTTTCGCCGTCGGGCAACCGGGTTGGGCAACGTTGCAGCCCGACGCGTCCGGTGTCGCGCCGTAACGTAAAAGCACCACCGCGCTCGGCAAGGCCGCAGGCGCGGGAAAGCAGCAACCCTCCGGAAACAAGAATCCCTTTAAATTAATATCATAACCATATCGTCAAGAAAACATATTCATATAGGTTTACACGCACCGCATAATTCATAGCAACAAAGGAGAAAATAAACACCCAAACCACTGTCTATCCGCAGGCGTCGTACAGCCATCCATTTATTTCAAGAGACTGACCGTACATGGAAGCGCCCGCCTTTGAGGCTGCGCACCATACGGCAAACACCCCTGCCATTTTTTGACGATACAGCGTGCAACAAAAGGAGAATTTCATGCAATGGTTTCATAACATGCGTGTGGGGCCGAAGTTGATTGGTTCCTTCATCCTGATGTCTCTGATCGTCATGACGGTCGGTCTGCTGGGCTTGCACAACATGGGACTTATCAGCGACATGACCGAGACGCTGTACAACCGGGAACTATTGGGCGTGGCGGCCATCCGTGAGGCCAACGTCAACCTCGTCTACGCCGACCGCGCCACGAAAAACCTCATCCTCTCCACCTCCCGGGACGACCGCGACAAGCTCATCGAACACATCGAAAACTATAAGAAAAAATTCACGGAACAGCTCGCCGAGGCCCGGCAGCGCATCATTACGCAGGACGGGCAGGCCATGTTGCAACGGCTCGAGACGGCTTGGCAGGCCCTGCTGCCGATATGGGACCAGATCATCAAATCCACGCAAAGCGAGGACCTCGAGGCGAACCGGGCCTCGGTGTCCCTGTCCATGGGGTCCGCCCGCGACAAGACCAAGGTCCTCGACGGCCTCATGAGCGATCTTGTCAGCCGCAAGGAAAACAATGCCAGGTCCTACGCCAAAGAAGCGGAAACGCTTTATACGGAAAGCCGCACCATGCTGACCTTTGTCATCGCCGCGGCCGTGCTGCTCGGCATGGGCCTCGGCTGGAGCATTTCCCGAGGCATCGCCGGGCCGTTGGCTGCCTGCGTGGATTTCGCCAAGGCGCTGGCCCGGGGCGACCTTACCCACAAGCTCGCCTTCGAGCGGGCCGACGAGGTGGGGCAGGTCTGCCAGGCCCTGCGCGAAGTGGCCAAGGCCGAGGGCGAAGTGACGGCGGTCGCCGGCAGCATGGCCCAGGGCGACCTGCGGATCGCCGTGGAGAAACGGAGCCCGGCAGACACGCTGATGGAATCCCTGGATGCCATGATCAAGCGCCTGACCCTGGTTGTGGAAGAAGTCCAAAGCGGTGCCGAGAACATGGCCTCCGGGGCCGAGGAACTGAGCGCTTCGTCCGAATCCCTGTCCCAGGGGGCATCGGAACAGGCCGCGTCCGTGGAGGAAAGCTCCTCCTCCATGGAGCAGATAAGCGGCTCCATCATGCACAACGCCGACAACGCCCGCCAGACCGAAACCCTGGCCAACAAGGCCGGCCAGGACGCCAAGGAGTCCGGGCAGGCCATGGCCGACACCGTGGCGGCCATGCGCCAGATCGCCACCAAGATTTCCATCATCGAGGAAATCGCCCGCCAGACCGACCTGCTGGCCTTAAACGCCGCCGTGGAAGCGGCCCGGGCCGGGGAACACGGCCGGGGCTTCGCCGTGGTGGCCTCCGAGGTCAGGAAACTGGCCGAACGCAGCCAGGCCGCGGCGGCGGAAATCAACGGCCTGTCGGCCTCGAGCCTCGACGTGGCCGAACGGGCCGGCCGGCTTCTGGAAAAGCTCGTGCCCGATATCCTCAAGACCTCCGACCTGGTGCAGGAAATCGCTGCGGCCTCCAACGAGCAGAGCGCCGGCGCGGAACAGGTCAACAAGGGGTTGCAACAGCTCGATCAGGTCGTGCAGCAAAACGCCTCGGCCTCCGAGGAGCTGGCCTCCACCGCCGAGGAGCTCTCCTCGCAAGCCGAGCAGCTCGTCAGCACGGTGGGCTTTTTCCAGGTCGCCGGCCAGGATGGGCGCACGACGGGCGCAGCGGGCGAAAAGAAGCGCCGGGCCGGCGTGGGCGGCAACGGCCATAAACCCAATCTGAATCTGAAGGAAAGGCCCCTGTCCGAGCCGGCGCCGCTCCCACAAGCGCCCGGCGAGGCGGACGAGGCCCTGTTCGAACGATTCTAGCGTCGCGTCCGATCAAGCCATTCGCTTTTGACGCCAACGATGCGCCGTGTCCCCGCACTTCCCCATATCACGAGGTGCGGGCGCACGGCGCGAGCCGGAAGCGCGGACCCGGCCCCGAAGCCGGGCCGCCTTGTGGAGCATTGCCATGGAAGAAAACGCCGCATCGGCGAGCAGACGCTATCTGACCCTGACCCTTGGCCAGGGCTCCTGCTTCGCCATCGATATCTTCGCGGTCCGGGAAATCCTGGATTTCACCGACATCACCCGCGTGCCGCACATGCCGTCGGCCATGCGCGGCGTGGTCGACGTGCGGGGCGAGGCCGTACCCGTGATGGATCTCGGCCAACGGCTGGGGCTCGGGCCGGTGGAGCAGACCATCAACACGCGCATCGTCATCGTGGAGCAGCCTGCCGATGACGGCAAGGTGCGGCTGATCGGCGCACTGGCCGAATCGGTCAGGGAGGTGCTGGAGCTCGACGACGCAAGCATAACTCCGCCACCCTCCATGGGCGTTGTGGCGGACACGACCTGCATACAGGGCATAAGCCGCCACAATGACCGGTTTATCATCGTACTCGATACGCAGCGGCTGTTCAGCCTCGACGAGGCCCGGGAGAACGCCGCCGACGCGCCCCAGGACAACGCCGCCGACGCCGCTTAAGCGAAGCGAAAGCATCCGGGGGGAAACCTTTCTTACGGAAAGGCTCTCCCCCCTTTCCAAAGATTCTTGACGATAACGGGCTGTCGCCGCCGGACCTGATCCGCAACGGCGCCCAAGAAGGCATGGGAATTCGTTCCGTAGCCGAGAGCTTGCCAACGGCTTTTTCACACAAGCCAGCCCGACTCTTCCTCCCCCTTCCGACCTGGCCGCGCGGCGCGGAAATTAAGCTGCAGCGGCATCATTTCGTCATTGACGAACCTGCAAAGACACAGGGCTGCCTTCAGGCAAACCTTGACAGACGCGCGTCGCACACTCCAGAGGTCTTGTACCGGAAGATGTCTCTCCGGCTGACGCGCTGGCTGTCAAACCATGCGCGTATCGACCATCAACGAGGAGGAGAAGAGCATGCGGTGGTTTCATGACATGCGAATAGCAACGAAGTTGATCGGTTCCTTCTTCCTGCTATCCCTAATCGTGGCGGTGGTCGGTCTGCTTGGCCTGCACAATATGTGGCGAATCAGCGAAATGGCCGAAGTCATGTACCAAAGGGAGTTGCTCGGGGTCGCGGCCATCAAGCAGGCCAACGTCTATCTGGTGTATGCCGACCGGGCCACGAAAAACCTCATCCTGTCCACCTCCGGCGACGAGCGCGCCAAGCTCGTCGAACGCATCGAGCATTACAAGAAACTGTTCAAGGAGCAGGTCGCCGTGGCCCGCCCGCTGTTCGTCTCCAAGGAGGGGCAGGCCATGCTGGCCCGGCTCGACGCGGCCTGGGACGCCCTGGTGCCGGTGTGGGAGCAGATCGTGGATGCCACCAAGAAAGAGGCGCTCGAGGTCGACCGGGCTTCGGTGGCCCTTTCCCTGGGGGCCGGCCGGGACAAGGTCCGGGCCATGGACACGCTTATGGGCGAGCTTGTCCACAACAAGGAATCCAACGCCCAAAACCATGCCCGGGAAACGGCCGACCTCTATGCGGAAAGCCGGCTCACCCTCGGCATTGTCATCGCCGCGGCCGTGCTGCTGGGGATAATCCTCGGCGTCAGCATCTCCCGGGGCATTTCCAGGCCGCTTGCCGCCTGCGTGGACTTCGCCCAGGGGCTTGCCCGGGGTGATCTGGGGATCAGGCTCGATGTCCAACGCGCCGACGAGGTAGGACAGGTCTGCGAGGCCCTGCGCGAAGTGGCCAAGGCCGAAAGCGAGGTGACCGGGGCCGTTTCCCGCATGGCCCAGGGCGACTTGCAGGTGACCGTGGCGCCGCGTTGCGAGGCCGATGTGCTTTTGCGCTCGCTTTCCGGGCTCATCACGGCCGACCGCCATGTGGCCGACCTGGCCAGCAAAATGGCCGCCGGCGACCTGGACCTCCAGGTGAAGATCCGTTCCGAAAACGATGCGCTCATGCGGTCGCTCGGCAACATGGTGGAGCGGCTGACCGACATCGTGCGCGAGGTCCAAAGCGGCGCCGAGAACATGGCCTCCGGCGCCGAGCAGCTCAGCGCCTCCTCCGAATCCCTGTCCCAGGGCGCCTCGGAACAGGCCGCGTCCGTGGAGGAAAGCTCCTCCTCCATGGAACAGATCAGCGGTTCCATCATGCGCAACGCCGACAATGCCCGCCAGACCGAATCCCTTGCCGACAAGGCCGGACAGGACGCTAAGGAATCCGGGCAGGCCATGGTCGACACCGTGGCGGCCATGCGCCAGATCGCCACCAAGATTTCCATCATCGAGGAAATCGCCCGCCAGACCGACCTGCTGGCTTTAAACGCCGCCGTGGAAGCGGCCCGGGCCGGGGATCACGGCCGGGGATTCGCCGTGGTGGCCTCCGAGGTCAGGAAGCTCGCCGAACGCAGCCAGTCCGCCGCGGCCGAGATCAACACCCTGTCGGCCTCGAGCCTGGATGTGGCCGAACGGGCCGGCCGGCTCCTGGAAAAACTCGTTCCGGATATCCTCAAGACCTCCGACCTGGTGCAGGAAATCGCCGCCGCCTCCCAGGAGCAAAGCCTCGGCGCGACCCAGGTCAACAAGGCGCTGCAACAACTCGACCAGGTCGTGCAGCAAAACGCCTCCGCTTCCGAAGAGCTGGCCTCCACGGCCGAGGAGCTTTCCTCGCAAGCCGAACAACTCGTCAGCACGGTGGGCTTTTTCCAGTTGGCGGGAGAGCCTGCGGCCCACAACCGCCTCGAGCGGGGGAAAAACAGGAAACGCCTGCCGGCGGGCAGGGGTGAACCGGCTCCCAAGCCGCCGGTCCGGGGGGCGTCGATCGTCCTCGCCGGCGAGGGCATGGCCGACGAGGCCCTGTTCGAACATTTCTAACCGCGACGCCTTCGACGTCACGCGAGGCCCGCCGGCGCGCCGCACAAAAGCGCGTCAGCGGGCCGTACGCCGGGCGTCGAGGTAGTACATGACCGGCACCACCATGCGCGAAAAGATGGTGGCCGCCACCTCGCCGGCCATAAGCGATATGGCCAGCCCCTGGAAGATGGGATCGAACAAGATCACGAAGGCCCCGCCCACCACGCTGATGGCGGTCAAAAGCATGGGCCGGAAGCGCACCGCCCCGGCCTCCTCCACGGCCCGCTCCAGGGTCTCCCCCTGGCCACGACGCATCTCTATGAAATCCACAAGGATAATGGAGTTGCGCACAACGATGCCCGCCCCGGCGATAAACCCGATCATGGACGTGGCCGTGAAAAAGGCCCCGGCCAGCGCATGGGCCGGGATGATGCCTATTAGCGACAGCGGGATGGGGGCCATGATGGCAATCGGCGTGGTGTAGGAGCCGAACCAGCCCACGGTCAGGATGTAGATGAGCACCATGACCACGGCAAAGGCGATGCCCATGTCGCGGAAGACCTCGTAGGTGATCTGCCACTCGCCGTCCCATTTCATGCTGTAGTCGGCGGTCTGCGCCGGCATGGATGTCCAAAGGATGGGAAGCGCCGCCTTGGACACGGTCTGCCAGGCCCCCTTGCCCGTCTCCCCCAGCTTCTCCAGGGTCGCGTTGACCTTGTTCATGGCGTAGATGGGGCTTTCCTCGCGCCCGGCCACGTCGCCCGTGACGTAGATCACGGGGAGCAGGTTCTTGTGGTAGATCCGGCTCGGCTCCTCGTGCTCGGCGATGGAGGCGATCTGCCCGAGGGACACCATGCGGTCGCCCTCGCCGCGCACGGCGATTGCGCCCATGTCCCGGGCATCGGCCCGGTCCTTGAGCGGCAGGCGCACCACGATGGGCGCGTCCTCCCGGGCCAGCTCGTCGTGCATGAGTCCGGCCACGGTGCCGGCGATGGAGGCCGTGACGTCGGAAAGGGCCCGGTCCGGATCGATGCCGGCGGCCTGGGCCTTGTCGCGCTCCACGCGGATGACGCGCTCGGGCCGGGGATCATCCACGTACCAGTCCACGTCCACCACGTCCGGGGTCTTTTTCATGATGTCGCGGACCTGCCCGGCCACGGCCAGCCGGCCTTGGTCGGTCGGGCCGTAGATCTCGGCCACCAGCGTCTGGATGACGGGCGGTCCGGGCGGCAGCTCCACCACCTTGATCCTGGCCCCGTACTTGCCAGCAATGGGCGTCAGTGCCTGCCGGACCTCCTTGGCGATGGGATGGCTTTGCACCGAACGTTCGGACTTGGGCAGCAGGTTGACGGCGATCTCGGCCTCGTTTTGGCCGCTTCGCAGGTAGTAATGGCGGATCAGCCCGTTAAAGGTCATGGGCGCGGCCGTGCCGGCGAAAAGCGTGGCCCCGGTGACGTCCGGACGCTTAAGCACCACCGCGGCCAACTCGCGGCACACGGCCGTGGTCTCCTCCAGGGTCGTGCCGCGCGGCATGTCCACCACCACGGAGAATTCGCTTTTGTTGTCAAAGGGCAGCATCTTGACCAGCACGCGCTTGGTCGGGAAAAGCGAACAGGCCCCGACGAAAAGGAGCCCCACCAGCCCCAGGAAACCCCAGCGCCAGGCCGGACGCTTGAGGAGGCGGTCCATGAGCCACAAATAGCCCCGGGTGCCGATATCGTCCGGAATGTCGCCATGGGGCTTGGCGTCCCCGGACCCGGTGGGTTCGGGGCGAAGCGCCCGCTTGGCCGTCCAGGGGGTGATGCAGAAGGCCACCACCATGGAGAAAAGCATGGCCACCGACGCTCCCACGGGCATGGGCCGCATATAGGGGCCCATGAGCCCGCCCACGTAGGCCATGGGCGCGATGGCGGCGATGACCGTGAAGGTGGCCAAAACCAGCGGCGCGCGCACCTCGCTGACCGCCTCGACGATGACGTCGGAAAGCTTCTTGCCGCGCGATCCGGGGAGCCCCAGGTGGCGCACGATGTTTTCCACGTCCACGATGGGGTCGTCGACCAGGATGCCGATGCAGAAAATGAGCGCGAAGAGCGTCACGCGGTTGAGCGTGTAGCCCATGAGCCAGTAGGTGGCCAGCGTAATGGCGAGCGTCACGGGCACGGCCACCATGACGACGAGGCTGGCCCGAAGCCCCAGGAAAAGGGCCACCACGCCCCCGACCGTCACGGCGGCCAGGATGAGGTGCTTGAGCAGCTCGTCCACCTTGGCCTTGGCCGTCTCGCCCGAGTCGCGGGTGACGGTCATATTGACGTTAGCCGGCAAGACGTAGCCGCGAAGGCCGTTTATGCGTTTCAGCGCCTCGTCGGCGATCCTGGTGGCGTTTTCGCCGGCCCGCTTGGCCACGGACAGCGTCACGGCCGGATAGGCCGCGCCCGTGGCCTCGCCTTTTTTGACCAGCCCATGCCCCGGCAGGAAAAACACGTAATCGGCCGGCTCGTCGAAGCCGTCCCGGATCGTGGCCACGTCGGCCAGGTAGACCGGCCGGCCGTTCTTGATCGCCACCACCGCCCGGGACAGTTCCTTTTGGGTGCGGAAAAAGTTGTCGAGCCGGATGGAGACCGCCCTGCCGGACTGGAAGGCGTCGCCGATGGTCTGCCCCTTGTTCTGCAGGCCGATGGCGTCGATCACGGCCACCATGTCCAGGCCCTGCCCCCGCAGCCGGTCGGGGTCGGGCTCGACCATGACCGTGCGCTTGCGCCCGCCGGTGACGGTGGTCTCGGCCACGCCCGGAATGCGGCGCACCTCCTCGCTTACCGCATTGGCCATGACGCGCAGTTGGCGCGCATCGTAGGGGCCGCCCCAAAGCGCCACCACCAAGACCGGCACGTCGTCGATGGAATGGGGTTTCAAAATCGGCTGGGAGCAGCCCGGCGGAATCCAGTCGAGGTGCTGGTAGAGCTTGGTATAGGCGGCGACCAGGCTTTTTTCCGTGTTCTCGCCCACCTTGAAGCGCACGACCGTCATGGCCTGGCCGGCCCCGGCCGTGGAATAGACGTACTCCACGCCCGGCACTTCCCATAGGATGCGCTCCATGGGCGTGACGACCCGGTTTTCGATCTCCTTGGGCGTGGCCCCGGGCATGGTCACGTGGATGTCGATCATGGGCACGAGGATCTGCGGCTCTTCCTCGCTGGGCGTGGCCCACACGGCCAGCACGCCGGTCAGCACGGCGGCCAGAATGAAAAGCGGGGCCAGCTTGGAATCGACGAAGACGGAGGTGATGCGGGTGAGCCAGTCCGAATGGTGCCCGTGGTGTCCCGGCTCGCTCATTTCGCCGCTCCGGCCAGCCGGTCGCCCTCGCGCAGGGTGGCCCCGGGATCGCAGGCCACGCGCTCCCCGTCGGAAAGCCCGCTTAGGACGTCGACGAAATATTCCCCGCCCGCGCCCTCGAAGGCTTGCGAGTCGGTCAGGTAGGTCTTGCCGTCGAACTTGGCGGCCAGAAAGCTCGCGCCGGTCTTGACCACCCGGAAATGCAGGATGTTGTCCTTGCCGACCACGGCCACGGTAGGCAGGTCGCCGCGATGGGCCAGACAGGTTTCGGGCAGCAGCAGCTTTTCGGCGGTGCGGGCGGGCACGAACACCCGGCCGAACATGCCGGCGCGCGGCGGGCCATCGGCCCCGGGCACGGCATCGGGCAGGGCGCACTTGAGCTTGAAGGTGCGGCTGGCCGGGTCCACCCGGCCGACGATGGCCGAGACGGTCACGGCAAAGGGGGCATGGGCCAGGGACGGCACCACGGCCAGAATGGTCTGGCCGTGACGCAGGCCGGAAAGCAGCGACTCGTCCACCTGGGCGGCCAGCTCGAAGCCGCCGCCGGACTGGTCGATCAGGGCCAGCGGCGAGCCGGCGGTGACGAAGGCCCCCTGGTCCACGTAGCGCTTGGCTAGAATGCCGTCGAAGGGCGCGGTGATGCGGGTGTAGGCCCGAAGCGCGGCCAGTTCGCCGAGCTTGGCGGTCACGGAGTCTCCCTGGGCCGCGGCCGCCTCGACCTGCCGGGTCAGGGACTCGTATTCGGACTGGGCCTTGTCGAAGTCCTCCTGGCTCACGACGCGCTGGGCGAGCAGCCGGCGCATGCGCTCCAGGGTCGTTTTGGCCAGGGAGGCCTTGGCGAGAAGCGACTGGCGTTCGCGGGAGATCTGCTCCTTGGAAGCGACAAGCCCCTGCTCCTGGCTGGTGAGGTCCTTGTCGTCGATGCGCATGATGACCTGCCCGGCGCGCACCATGTCGCCCTCGCGGGCGGTCACGGCCTCCACCGCGCCGGAAACCTTGCTGGCCAGGGTGACGCTGTTTTGCGACTCCACCTCGGCCGGAAACGACCGGCACTCCACCACGGGACGGCGCACGGCCGCCTTGACCGGGGCCGTAACCTCGCGGGGAGGCACGGTCTTTTGCGGTTTATCGCCGGAACAGGCAACCAGCAGGGCCAGAAACGCAAACAGGGGGACAAGGCGTCTTTGCATGGTTTCATGCAATTCCACGCCTCGCGTTTCCTGTCAATGCAGTCCTGTGCAGGGAGGCAAGGCCGCGTTGCATCGGCGGCGCGGCATTTCACAAAGGAGCGATAGGAAATGAAGCTCAGGGACCGGGAAAACGCCAGGGAACCACGGGCGCGGCATTGACCGCGTCCACGCGCCACGCGTCGCCGGCCACATCTAGGATGTTCAGGCGGCAGTAGTCCTGGCCCAGGCGGAACAGGCGGGTCAGGTCGAGGCCCAGGGCGTGGCACAGCACGGTGCGGTTGACGCCGCCGTGGGCCACGACCAGCACGTTGCCGGGTATGGCGGCCAGCTCGCTTATGGCGGCGACGGCGCGCCCCTGGACGTCGGCGAAGCTCTCCCCGCCCTCGGGGCAAAAGCCGGTCAGGTCGGTCCCCCGGCGTTCGTAGGCTCCGGGAAAGCGCTCCCTGACCGCGTCCACGGTGAGCCCCTCCCAGCTTCCGAGGTTGATCTCGCGCAGGCGCGGCTCCGGGCGCACGGCGAGCTCCCGCCCCGCAAGCACCAGGGCGGCGGTCTCCAGGCAGCGGGAGAGGTCGGAGCTGACGGCGACGGCGAATTCCACCCCGGCCAGCGGCTCGCGCCACAGCTTCGCCTGGGCGCGGCCCGCCTCGGTCAGGGGAAAGTCGGTCTGGCCGATGAACCGGCGCGGCTTTTGCTGGATGATGGCCCCGTGGCGCATCAGATAGATCGTGCCCATGTCCCTCCCCGGCGGCTATCCGTTGCGTGGGTCCTCTTTTCTAACCGTGAAGGCGAGAGTGGCGCAACCCGGAATCGCGCGGGGAAAAGGCGGCGAGGCCGCGCCCGGGGGCCCGCCGGCCATTGACGCCGGGCGCGCCGGCCTTTACTTGTCCCCCCACAGGCGGCCCGGCCGCCACGATCCGGGAGGCTTTTTCCACCATGGCCCGCATTCTCTACGGCGTGCACGGCTCCCAGCACGGCCACGCCATCCGCGCGCTCATCCTGGCCCGTCATCTGGCGACGCTTGGCCACGAGTTCCTGTTCGTCTCCAGCGAAGAGGGCGCGCAACTGCTATCGCGGGAATTCCCGGTGGAACGCTTCGAAAACCCCGGCACCCGCTACAAGGACCAGCGCCTGGACACCCCGGCGACACTGAAACTCGCTGGCCGCACCCTTTGGCGCCGCAAGGCGGAGCTCGCCCGCCTGGCCGGGATGATCCGGGACTTCCGCCCGGACGCGGCCATCTCCGACTACGAATATTTCGTGCCCATCGCGGCGAAGCGGGCCGGCGTCCCCTGCCTGTCCCTGGACCACCAGCACGTGATCTCCTGCTGCCGCCACGACGTGCCGGCGAAACTTTTGCCCGACTATTGGGGCATCCTGGCCTCCATCCGCTTTCTTTTTTCCGCCGCCAGCGACTACCTTTCCATTTCCTTCTATCAGCCCCCGACCAAACCCGGAGCCAGGGCCGTGGTCGCCCCGCCCATCTTGCGCCGCTCGGTGGTTACACGCACGCCAAGCCACGGTTCGCACATCCTGGTCTACCAGAGCTGCGGCATCCGCGACGCCTTCGCGCCGTATCTGCGGACCCTGGACCGGGAATTTCGCGTCTACGGCTACCGCGTGGACAAGGTGGAAGGGAACCTGACCTTTCGCGGCTACTCCGAGGAAGGCTTTCTCGACGATCTGGCCTCGTGCGCCTATGTGGTCTGCGGCGGCAGCCACAACCTCATGAGCGAGGCGCTCTATTTCGGCAAGCCGGTGCTGTCGTTTCCGGTGCCCGGCGCCTTCGAGCAACAGTTAAACGCCATCTACCTGGAACGCCTGGGCTACGGCCGGGCCGCCTCCATGGACCGGCTGACGCCCGATCTGTTGCCGGATTTCGAAAAAGACCTCCCGGGCATGCGCCAACGCATCGCCAACGGAAAATTTTACGGCAACGACGCGGTCTTTGCCCTGGTTGAAGCGTTTTTAGGCGAGGGACGCCTGCCGGGACGGTCGTAAACCGCCTCTTGCCCCTGGCGCATCGCCCCCGCTTTTTTTACACTGCCCGAACCCGCATCCCCATCAAGCCTGAAGGAGGCCCCATCATGCGCCGCGTTTCGCTGATCCTTGCGGCGGCTTTCGCCCTTTTGTGCGCAACCGCCGCCGTGACGCTCGCCGCCGGCAAACCGCTGACCTTCGGTCTGCTGCTTGTCGGCCCCTACAACGACAAAGGCTACAGCCAGGCCCAGTACGAGGGCGGCAAGTACGTCGAAGCCCGCCTTCCCGGCTCGAAGATGCTCTACCTCGACAAGTTGAACCCCGCCGACCGGCCCGGGGTCACCATCCCGCAGGTGGTGGACGATCTGGCCGCCAAAGGGGCCACGCTCATCTTCGCCGGCTCCGACGACATGAAGGACGGCATCCGCGAGGCCGCCACCCAGCACCCGGAACTGACCTTCGTCCACGTTTCCGGCGACGACGTGCTGACCGGCAAGGCCCCGAAGAACCTGGGCAACCTCTTTTCCAAGATGGAATACGCCAAGATGATGGCCGGCTTTTCCGCGGCCATGACCACCAAGACCGGCAAGATCGGCTTTCTGGGGCCGCTCATTAACGACGAGACCCGCCGCCTGGCCGACGCCGCCTACCTCGGCGCGCGCCACGCCTGGGTCGACGTGCGCGGCAACAAGCCCGAGGACCTCACCTTCAAGGTGTCCTGGATCGGCTTCTGGTTCAACATCCCGGGCGTGACCGCCGACCCCAACCAGCTGGCCGGCTCCTTTTTCGACCAGGGCTTCGACGTGATCATCTCCGGCATCGACACCCCCGAGGCACTGACCGTGGCCGCCGCCCGCCGCAACGCCGGAGCCGACGTCCACGCCCTGCCCTACGACTACAAGGACGCCTGCCAGGGCGCGCCCGAAGCCTGTCTGGGCGTCCCCTACTTCAACTGGGGCCCCCCGTTTCTGACCATCGCCAAGGCCGTTGACGACGGGACCTACAAGCCCGCCTTCACCTGGCTGTCCCCGGATTTCGCCGCCCTAAACGACCCGGACAAGAGCCCGGTCGGCTTCATGCCCGGCAAGGGACTTTCCGCCGAGGCCCAAAAAGCCCTGGACGCCTTCGTCGCGGACCTCGGCTCGGGCAAGGCGAACCTCTACGCCGGACCGCTCACCTACCAGGACGGCTCGGTGTTCGTGCCGGCCGGCCACACGGCCACGGACAAGGAACTGTGGTTCTGTCCCCAGCTTCTGCGCGGCATGGAAGGGGCCAGCGCCTCCAAATAGGGGGTGCTTTCCCGGAGCACGCCGCATGGAAATCGTCCTTTCCGGCATCGTCAAACGGTTCGGGGCCCTCGCCGCCAACGACGGCGTGACGGCTGAGCTCACCCCGGGCCGCATCCACGGCATCCTCGGCGAGAACGGGGCCGGCAAGTCGACGCTCATGCGCGTGTTGTGCGGCGCCTATGCCCCGGACGCCGGGACCATCCGCATCGACGGCCGGGACCACGCCAAGCTTACGCCCGAAGCGGCCTTGCGCCTGGGCATCGGCATGCTGTCCCAGGACCCCCTCGACTTCCCGCCGCTTACGGTCTGGGAAAACTTCGCCATAAGCGGCGGCGAGGTCCGCTCCCGGGCCGAGGCCAGGCAACGTCTGCGCGCGGTCTGCGCCCGTATGGGCTTCGACCTCCCGCCCGACGCCGCCGCCGCCGACCTGTCCGTGGCCCAGCGCCAGCATCTGGAGCTGGCCCGGCTCATGGACCGCGACGTACGCTTGCTCATCCTCGACGAGCCGACCACGGGCATCTCCCCGGCCCAGAAGGAAGCGCTTTTCGGCGTGCTGCGGGCCTTCGTGGCCGACGGCGAACGCATCGTGGCCCTGGTCACCCACAAACTGGCCGAGGCCAAAGAGCTTTGCGACAAGGTCTACGTCCTGCGCCAGGGCAAACTGGCCGGCGCCTTCGACGCGCCGCTTGACGGCCCGGCGATCCTTTCGGCCATGTTCGCCGACCAGGGCGAAGTGCTCTGCGACATCCTGGACAGCCCGGTCCCGCCCGCGCCCCGGCCCGTGGCGGCGAACGACACGCCTCCCCTGGTGCGGCTGCGCAGGGCCGTCATCGCCGACGAGAAGACCGTGCTTGCGCCCAGCACCCTGACCGTGAGGCCCGGGGAAATCGTCGGGCTGGCCGGCATCGCCGGCGGCGGCCAGGAGGCTTTTTTGCGCGGCCTGGCCGGCATCGCCCCGATTGTGGCCGGCGCGCTGGAAATCGACGGCAAGGCCCTGGCCGGCAAACCGGCCCGGCGGTTTCTGGCCGCCGGCGTCCACCACCTGCCCGCCTCGCGCATGGAGGAAGGGCTTTTCCCGGGCCTGTCGCTTCTGGACCACGTGCGGCTGGCCTTTCCCGACAAGCGCCGGCAGGCGGCGGCAATCTTCGCTGAGCGCTGCGTGGGACGCTTCCGCCTGACCGACACCCCGAACGCCCCGGCCGCCTCGCTTTCCGGGGGCAACCAGCAACGCCTGCTGCTCTCGCTCATTCCGGACGACACCAGACTCCTTTTGGCCGACAACCCCACGCGCGGCCTGGACGCGGCCTCCATCGCCCAGATCTGGGACCATTTCCGGGAGCGCGCGGCCGCCGGCGCGGCCGTGCTCTTTTTTTCCGAAGACCTCGACGAACTGCTGGCCCATGCCGGCCGGGCCCTCGTCTTTTACAACCGGACCATCGTGGCCGACCTGCCGGCCGAAGCATTGCAGGCCGGGCTCGTCGGCGACCTCATGACCGGCCGGGCCGCGGCAAAGGCGGCATCATGATGCGCGCCGCCCCCCACGCCCTGGCCCGGGCCGCTTTCGCCGTAGGCCTGGCCCTGGCCGCAACGCTCGCCATCGTGGCCGCCTCGGGCGCGCCGCCGCTAAAAACCCTGGCCGTCATGGCCCAGGGCGGTTTCGGCTCCGAAGCGGCCTGGCTGCGCACCCTGTCCTCGTTCGCCCCGCTGCTTTTATGCGGCGCAGCCCTTTGCGTCACCTTCGCCGCCAATCTCTGGAACATCGGCGTGGAGGGCCAGATCACCATGGGCGCCCTCGGCTGTCTGTGGTTTCTGCGCGCCGTTTCCCCCGCCGGGCCTCTGCCGCCGGGGCTTGCCGTCACCCTGTCGCTCCTGGCGGCCATGGCCGGCGGCGCGGCCTGGGCGCTTTTATCCGGCGTGCTGCGCACCCACGGCCGGGTGCATGAGATCTTTTCCGGCCTGGGGCTCAATTTCGTGGCCACGGGCGTATCGCTGTGGCTGATCCTCGGTCCCTGGAAGCGTCCTGGCATGGCCTCCCTAAGCGGCACGGCCCCGCTCGATCACGCCTTGTGGCTGCCGGGGCTCGGCGGACGTCCCATGAGCCTTGTCGGCCCCATTCTCGCCGTTTTGGCCTTTGCCGGCGTGGTTTGGCTCCTCACGCGCACCTTTTTCGGCCTGACCCTGTCCGCCGTGCGCCAGAATTCCCTGGCCGCCGAACGGCTCGGCCTCGCCCCCAAGCGCCGCATTCTCGCCGCCATGGGCATCGGCGGGGCGCTTGCCGGCCTTGCCGGCGGAGTGCTCATCGCCGGGCTCTACCACCGGCTCATCCCTTCCGTTTCCGGCAACTACGGCTACACGGCCATCCTGGCCGTGCTTTTGGCCTCGGGCAGCCTGCCGGCCGTGCCCCTGGCCTGTCTTTTCTTCGCCGCCCTGGCCGTGGGTTCCATCCAGCTGCCCCTGTCCCTGTCCCTGGACTCCTCGTTGGCCGGCGTCATCCAGGGCGTGCTGGTGCTGACCCTTTTCGCGGCCAGGGGACTGTGGCCGGCCGTATCGCGGAGGAAGCCGTGAGTTTCGGCTATATGGAGGCGCTGTTCGCCTCGGTGCTTTTCGCCGCCGCGCCGCTGATCCTGGCCGCGCTTGGCGAGACCGTGGCCGAGCGCGCCGGGGTCATCAACCTGTCGCTCGACGGCACGCTCCTTTTTGCCGCCATGGCCGCCTTCACCGTGGCCCGGGTGAGCGGCAACCCCTGGCTGGGGCTTCTGGCCGGGGCCGGAGCCGGGGCGGCGGTGGCCGCGGTGCTGGTCCTTTTCGGCCAGGCGCTCCGGGTTTCGGAGCTGGCCGTCGGGTTCGTGCTGACGCTTTTTTGCCGCGAACTGACCTACTTTCTCGGCCATGCCCAGGCACGCCGGCCGGGGCCGGATCTGGGCGTCCTCCATATCCCGGGGCTGGCCGACCTGCCGTTTCTCGGCAAGGGCGTGTTCCACCAGAGCCCGGTGGTGCTTTTAAGCCTGCTGGCCGTGGCCGGGGTCTGGTTTTTCCTCATGCGCACCAGGACGGGACTGCTGGTGCGGGCGGTCGGGGAATCGCCCGAGGCGGCCAAGGCGCGGGGATTTTCCGTGGCCCGGGTGCGGTTTTGGTGCTGTCTGGCCGGCGGGGCCATGGCCGGATGCGCCGGCGGCTTTTATTCCCTGGCCGTCAAGCCCGGCTGGGGCCATCCGCAGGGCTGCGAGGGCGCGGGCTGGATCGCCCTGGCCATCGTCATCTTCGGCGGCTGGAAGCCGGTGCGGGTGGCGCTTGGCGCGCTCTTTTTCGCCGCCATCCAGGTGGCCGGCATCGCGCTTCAGGACGCGCTGCCCGGACTTTCGGGCACGCTGTTTCAGATCGCGCCCTTCCCGGTCATGATTCTGACCCTGCTCGTGGTCAACCTGCGGCGCTCGGCCGCGTTTCGCGAGGCGGCGCGGCGCGTGCCCATCCTCGGACGGCTCATGCCGCGTAGCGCCGGCGGCGCGCCCGGGGCCATCGTCGGGGCGCTGGACCGGGGATTTTAGGAGGTGAAACCGGGGGGAAACCTTTCTGCAGAAAGGTTTCCCCCCGGGCCCCCTTTCCAACGACTCTTAACGATGGCGGTTGGTTATTCGCAATACAATCCGTAACCGTTAAGAAGTTTAGGAAGGGGAGAGCGCGAGAGGGGAGAACCCTTTGCAAAAGGGTTTCCCCTCTCGCACATCTCCAAAGCCGTTCAACCCTTTCGCCATGCGACGTTGGTTGCCACCACGCCCCATTTGCGATAACGCAACCCGAGTTTGCGGCGCAAGCCGCCAAATCTTTGCCAACGGACCGGAGCGCCATGAGAAAACGACCGCTTACCCCGGGATCATATTATCGCCTGCCCTGGAACCTGGCCGACAACGCCATCACCTGGCTCGAGCCGACCACCAAGTGCAATCTGTACTGCGAGGGTTGTTATCGCGAAAACAACCCCGACGGGCACAGGCCCCTGGCCGACGTCATCCGGGAGTTGGAGGAAGTCAAGAAGCTGCGGCACACCGACGGCATCTCCATCGCCGGCGGCGAACCCCTCATCTATCCCGACATCGTTCCGCTGGTCCGTTACGTCGCATCCAAGGGCTGGAAGCCCATCATCAACTCCAACGGTCAGGCGCTCACCCCGGAACTCGTGCGCGAGCTGGCCGCGGCCGGCCTCATCGGCTTCACCATGCATGTGGACTCGCACCAGCGTCGTCCCGGCTGGAAAGGGTCCAGCGAAAAGGAGCTGTGCGAGCTGCGCCTCAAACTCGCCAACATGATCCACGAGCACGGAGAGGGCAAGATCGCCTGCTCGTTTAACGCCACCATCTACCGCGACACGCTCTCCGAAATCCCCATGCTCACGCGGTTCGCCCACGAGCATATCGACATCATCCAGACGATGGTGTTCATCCTGTTCCGCTCGGCGCGAAAGAAAAACAATTTCGACGTGTTCGCCAACGGGCGTCCCGTGGACGTCGGCAACCTCGTCTACCAGCTCGACAACCAGGAAAACCATCAGGACCTCTCCTCCCAGGAGATCGCCGACGCCATCCGTCTGGCCTACCCCGACCACGAGCCCTGCGCCTACCTAAACGGCACCGAGAACCCGCTGTCCATGAAGTGGCTCTTGACCCTTCGCGTCGGCGACAAGAACGAGATCCTGGGCTACCTCGATGCCAAGTTCGCCGAATGGACCCAGATTTTCCACCACCTTTTCTTCGGCACCTACCTGGCCTATTCGCGGCCGTGCTGGATGCGCTGGGTACAAAAGCTGGCCATTCTCACGCCGTTCAACAAAAGCCTGCGCAAGATTTTCTGCAAGCTGCTCACCCGGCCCAGCATGTGGAGCAAGCCGCTCAATATCCAGTCGATCATGGTCATCCAGCCCTGCGACCTGCTCGACGACGGCCGCCAGGACATGTGCGACGGCTGTCCGGACTCCATCTTCCACGACGGCAAGATGGTCTGGAGCTGCCGGGTGGACGAGCTGGAAAAATTCGGCGCCTTCATCCAGTGCGCCCCGCGCGGCTGCTGCGCCGGCAAGCCGGCCCCCAAGGTCGAGCCGACGCCGGAACCCGCGCCAGCCCCTGAACCGGTCAAGGAGCCGGAACCCGCGCCCGAGCCCGTGAAAGCGCCCGAGCCCAAACCGGAAGCCAAGCCCGAACCCGCGCCGGAAGCCGTCAAGGAGCCCGAACCGGCACCCACGCCGGCCAAGGACCCCGAACCGACGCCCGTGCCCGCGCCGCGCCAGGAAACCGTCCCGGCCGCCAGGACCATGAGCGAGCCGGCCATCAAGGTCGAAATTCCGCCGGCCGTGGTCACGCCCGCGCAAGTGCCGGCCAAGAAGCCGGAGCCCGAGGCCGCCAAGGCCCCGGAAGCCAAACCGGCCCCCGAAGCGGTCAAGGAAGCCGAACCCAAGGCGCCCGAGCCCACGCCGGCGAAAGAGCCCGCGCCGGCCAAGGTCGCCGAACCGGCTCCGAAACCGGTCGCCAAAGCCGCACCGGCCGCACCCGCCAAGGGAACCAAGTCGGCCAAGGGCAAAGCCGCCGACAAGACCGCCAAAAAGGCCGCCAAGGCCACCAAGAAAAAATCCAAGGCCCGTTAGCCATCTTCCCGCCTTCCCTCCCGGCCCCCGGCGGCCGGGAGGGGGAACCCCCCAATGCCCCAAGACTCGCCCCCATCGCCCCCAAAGGTCACCCGTCCGTCCTACGGTATTTTCAACAAATTCGCGCATCTCGCCGGAGCGCAGTGGATTCACGACGCGCTGCACACCTTTTTCCTGATCTATCTGGCCCGGCTTTCCACCAGCGATTACGGCGAATTCATGGTGGCCTTCGGTCTGGCCTCCATCATCCTGTTTCTCGGCGAATTCGGCCTCAACCAGCCCCTGGTGGCGGCCCTCAGCAAGAAATACAGCCACAAGGGCGACATCCTGGCCCAGTACACGCTGCTCAAAAGCCTGCTGCTCGTCGCGGGCTGGTTCGGGGTGGTGGGATTCGTCTTCTGGCAGGGCTACACACCGGGACTGAAAAACCTGGTCATGGTCATTTCGGCCGGTGTTGGGCTCGAGGCCGTGGCCAGCTCCTTTTTCGTGGCCATCCGCGTGGAAGGCCGGCAGGACCTGGAGGGCCGCATCAAGGTCATTTCCGGGGTCATCGGCTACGGCTACGCCATCGGGCTTTTGGCCCTGGGCGCGGCGCCCCACTGGATTGCGCTCTTCAAGGTCCTGGAAAATATCTCCAACCTGTCCGGCGGCGTCTGGATGGCGCTCAAAAAGACCGACTTCGCCGGGCTCACCCTCAAACGCAAGTCCCTGGCCCGCACCTGGGCCACGGCCAAGCACGGCAGCGTGTTCGTGCTCATGGCCCTGGCCGCCATCCTCTACAACAAGGCCAACATCTATTTCCTGCAAAACCACGGCGGCCCGACCAAGGTGGCCCAGTACAGCGTCACCTGGGAGCTGGTGGACGGCGTCTCGATTCTGGTCTCCAACCTCCTTTTGCGCAGCATCCTTTACCCGCTGTTCGTGCGCCTGTGGAAAAACGACCGGAGCGAGTTCAAACGGCTGGCCAACAATTCCGTGCGCTGGCTCATCGGCGTCTCGATCCCCGTGATGTTCGTGCTCTTCATCGAATCCGACCGCCTCGTCGGGCTGGTCTACGGCGGGGCCTACCACGACGCCATGTGGATGCAGAAATGGCTGGTCGGCACCATCATCTGCGGCTTCGTGCACAACCTCTCGGCCTACCTGATGATGAGCCAGGGCAAGCAGCGCCTGCTCCTTTTCATCTATATCGGCGGCCTGGCCGTGAACCTCACCCTGTGCGCCACCCTCATCCCGGCCGATCCGCTCCTCGGCACCTGTCTGGCCATGCTCCTCACCAAGGCGGTGGTGGCCGTGACCACCACGAGCTATTGTCAGGCGACCATGCGCATCATCGACGTCAAGTCCATGTGGCGCATCGCGGCGGCCTGCGCCGCGGGCGCGGGGCTTTATTTCGCCACCATGCCCCTCGGCATCCGGGAGATCTCCGAAGGCCTGGCCCTGGTGCCCTTCATCTTCCTCGTCATGCAGTGGAAAAAGGAGCTGGCCGCCCAAAAGGCCCAGGCCGGACTCTAGGGAAAGAGGGGAAAGAGGCGAGACGATGCGAGAGGGGGACCCTTTTTGAAAAAAGGGTCCCCCTCTCGCGCTCTCCCCTCCAAAAAACTTTCAATGGTTACGGCTGGGTCCGCGATGGCACACTGTAACCGGGAAAAGTCGTGGGGAAGGGGCCGGGGCAACGCGACCCGGACGTCGCCTTCCGAAAAATCGTCAAATTTCCATTATGTGGTGAAAGTGATTTCCTGATTTCGTGGAAGCGGAAAGGCAACCTAACCTCGCCCAAGGGGAAATCCTCTTATGCCGGTCCAGGTAAAAACTCCGACTCGAACTGGAATATGCCGCCCGGCCAGCAAAAGAAGCAGTCCAAGCAGAAGAAAAAAAAGCACCGCAACGCCCCGCCGGACCAGGCCCCGGCCTGGGGCTATCGCAACCAGGAATAACCGGCCGCCCGGCGTAAGAAAAAGGCCGCCCGCGACCATGCGCACGGCCTTTGCCGAAGAGGCGCGCTTCCACCCGGCATCGTCCTCCCCTTGACTTTTCGCCGGCGAGCTCTCATCTTCAGTCCACCGGAAACCGAGTTCCGACGTAAGCGTTCACGTCAACCAACGCGACCTGTCCCCGTCCGCATGCATTGCGGACCGGCGGAGAGGGCGTGTTGGGTTGCGTCTTCTCCGTATTTCGTTCCCATACCCACCGGAGAAGGCGTACCCGATGCAATCCCTTGCCAAGCGTTGCCCTTCCCCGCCGCAATCCAAATGCGGCGGTCTCCCCATCATTCTTTTGTGCCTGGCGGTTTTCTCCTGCTACCTCACCGTGGGCATGCCCCTGCCCGTGATCCCGCTGTTCGTGAGCCGGGTCCTGGGCTATCCCGACTGGATCGTGGGCCTGGCCGTGGGCATCCAGTTTTTCGCCACGGTCACGACCCGCAAATTCGCCGGGGGCATCGCCGACAACCAGGGCGGCGACGTGGCCTTGCGTCGTGGGCTGGTCGTCTGCTCCCTGGCCGGATTCACCTATCTCGCCGCCGCCTGGCTGCCGACCGGGCCGGCGGGCAAACTGGCCGTGCTCATGCTCGGCCGACTCTTGCTCGGTGTCGGGGAATCCCTGCTCCTCACCGGCGGGCTGGCCTGGGCCATCGGCCTGGCCGGCCCCGCCCGGTCGGGCCGGGTCATGTCCTGGGTCGGCATGGCCATGTACGGCGCGTTGGCCGCCGGCGCACCGGCCGGGCTGGCCCTGGACGCCGCCTATGGGTTCCTGGCTGTGGCCGTGGTCGTGACCATATTGCCGCTTCTCGCCTTCGCGGCCCTGATCGGCGTGCCCAAAAGCCCGCCCAACAAAACGGGCATCCCCGTGTCCTTCCGCCGGGTTGTGGGCATCATCTGGCGTCCCGGTGTGGCCCTTGGCCTCCAAGGCGTGGGCTTCGCCGGCATCGGTGCCTTCGTGTCGCTGTATTTCGTCGCCGAAGGCTGGCCCGGAACGGGCCTGACCCTTTCGGCGTTCGGGGTGGCGTTCATCTGCGCCCGGATTCTTTGCGGAGAACTGCCCGACAAATTTGGCGGCGCGCGTGTGGCCCTGGCCTTCTTCGTCATCGAGATCGCCGGCCAGGCCGTGCTCGCCACGGCTTCGCACATGGGACTGGCCATGACCGGCGCGGCCCTGACGGGATTCGGCTGTTCGATGATCTTCCCGGCGCTGGGTGTGGAAACGGTCAAACGCACGCAGCCCGAAAGCCGGGGCACTGCCCTGGGCGCGTTCGCCGCCTTCCAGGACATCGCCTACGCCCTGACCGGCCCCGTCACCGGAACCGTGGCCGGACTCTACGGCTACCGCTCGGTGTTTCTCATCGGCACGGCGGCCGCGCTCTGCGGCCTGGCCATAACCGTGCCGTTGCTCCGGCAGAAGTAAGGGAAGGAAAAGATGCGAGAGGGGGACCCTTTTTGAAAAAAGGGTCCCCCTCTCGCGCTCTCCCCTCCCAAAAACTTCTAACGGTGACAGGCTGTTATCGTTAAAAGTCTTTTGA
>NZ_JBLODY010000047.1:0-33097 GCF_047785625.1 Solidesulfovibrio sp. C21 | reverse complement strand
GGGGGGGGGCCGGGGGGGGAAACCCCCTTTTTGAAAAAAGGGGGTTTCCCCCCCGGTCTTCACTCTCTCCTTCTTCTTCCCCATAGCCGAAGGAGACTGCGTGCGCATCAAGGAGCTTATCCAGGCGAAGCGGCCTTTCGTGTCCCTGGAATTTTTTCCGCCCAAGCAGCGTGAGGCCTGGGCCGGCTTTTTCGAGGTGGTGGAGCGGCTCCTTCCGGTCCATCCCTTGTTCGTGTCCGTGACCTACGGCGCGGGCGGCAGCACCCATGCCCACACCCTGGAGATCGTCTCCCGGCTCAAGACCGCCTACGGCCTCGAGCCCATGGCCCATCTGACCTGCGTCGGGGCCAGCCGGGAGAAGATTCGGGGTTTTTTGGACGCCCTGGCCGAGGCCGGCGTCGACAACGTGCTGGCCTTGCGCGGTGATCCGCCCAAGGGGCAGGAGGCTTTCGTCCCCGATTCCGACGACTTCCAACACGCTTCCGATCTGGTGTCGTTTATCCGCCAGGAGCGTCCCGGCCTCGGCATCGGCGTGGCCGGCTATCCCGAGTGTCATCCCGCAGCCGTCTCGCCCGAGGCCGACCTGGAATTTCTGCGCCAAAAGATCTGTCTGGGCGGCGACTTCGTGGTCAGCCAGCTTTTTTTCGACAACGACGCTTATTTCGGCTTCGTGGACAGGTGCCGCGCCGCCGGCATCGACGTGCCGATCATACCGGGTGTGCTGCCGGTGATGAGCCTTGCCAGCATCAAGCGGCTGGCCGGGCTGTGCGGGGCGCATCTGCCGCCGGCCTATCTGGCCGAACTCGAACGGGCCGACGCGGCCGGAGGCAACGCGGCCGTGGCCGAGGCGGGCATTGCCTACGCGCGCAGGCAGGCGCGGGACCTCATTGCCCGGGGCGCGCCGGGGGTGCATCTCTACACCCTCAACAAGGCCGAGGCCGTGCTGTCCATCGTGGCCGGTCTCGATCTGTAATATGATAATTTTATTCGATAAAATTCTGGCGTTTCCGCAAGGGATCGCCTAGATAAAGATTCCGTGATTTTTCCTTGCGGGCGGTCCGGGAAAGGCAGTGCCTCCCTGGCCGCCGGAGGCTTTTTATAACCGACATTGGAGGACCGTATGGGCAGGGGCGAATGGGTTGTGGCCGTGGCCGGGGCCACGGGAGCCGTGGGACGTGAGATGCTCAAGACCCTCGAACAGCGCGAGTTTCCGGCCAAGACCGTCAAGGCCCTGGCGTCCTCGCGCTCGGCCGGCACCACCGTGCCGTATGCCGGCGGCGAACTGACCGTCGAGGAGATGACCGAGAAATCCTTCGAGGGCGTGGATATCGCCCTGTTTTCGGCCGGCGGTTCCACTTCGAAAAAATTTGCGCCCTTTGCCGTCAAATCCGGCTGCGTGGTCATCGACAACTCCAGCGCCTGGCGCATGGACCCCGAAGTGCCGCTGGTCGTGCCCGAGGTTAATCCCGACGACGTCGACTGGCACAAGGGCATCATCGCCAACCCCAACTGCTCGACCATCCAGATGGTGGTGGCGCTCAAACCCCTGCACGACGCGGCCAGGATCAAGCGCGTGATCGTGTCCACCTACCAGGCTGTTTCCGGCACCGGCCAGAAGGCCATCACCGAACTGGAAACCCAGGTGCGGCAGCTATTCAATATGAAAGACCCCGAGGCCAAGGTCTACCCGTACCAGATCGCGTTTAACTGTCTGCCCCAGATCGACGTCTTCTCCGAGGGTGACTACACCTTCGAGGAGATCAAGATGATCAAGGAAACCAACAAGATCATGGGTGACAACTCGATCAGGGTGACGGCCACCACCGTGCGCGTGCCGGTCTTCTACGGCCACAGCGAGTCGGTCAATATCGAGACGGAAAAGAAACTCACCGCCAAGGACGCCCGCGTCATCCTTTCCCAGGCCCCGGGCATCACGGTCTACGACAATCCGTCCGAGAAGATCTACCCCATGCCGATCCACGCCGCTGGCGAGGACGACGTGTTCGTGGGCCGTATCCGCGAGGACAACACCATCGACAACGGCCTGCACCTCTGGATCGTGGCCGACAACATCCGCAAGGGCGCGGCGCTCAACGCCGTGCAGATTGCCGAACTCATCGTCGCCCGCGACAAGGTGCGCGTGCCCGCCTAGATTTCCCTGCCCAAAAGAGGCAAGGGAGCGGGGGAAACATCTTATGGTGTTTCCCCCGTCTTTTTTTCATGAAGGAGTACCCCATGCCCGATATCGTCGATGTCGATGCCTACGTCTCCCGCCTGCTCGCCGCGCTGCGCCCCGGCGGCGAGAATGTCCTGGCCTATTACGATCACCGCCTGGGCGTTATCGGCACGGACCCGCGCCTGATGCTCATCCCCCTGGACGACCACCTCGTCCACCGGGGCGACGGCGTCTTCGAAACGCTCAAGTACATCGACCGCAAGCTGTATCAGGTGGAACCCCATTTCGCCCGTATGGAACGCTCGGCAAAAGCCATCTTCCTCGAGCCGCCTTGTCCCTGGGACGAAGTCGCCAGCCTTACCCTCGACGTGTGCCGGGCCGGTGGTTCGGATAGCGGCATGGTGCGCGTCATCGTCGGACGCGGCCCCGGCAGCTTCGGCATCGACCCCGCCGATTGCCCGACCCCGAGCCTCACCATCGTGGCCTACAAATACCACCCCCGCTCGGATGCCTCCTTCGCCAAGGGCGTCACCGCCTTCCGTACCTCCATCCCGGCCAAACAGAATTATCTGGCCCGCATCAAATCCATCGACTACCTGCCCAACGTGCTCATGAAGCGCGAAGCCACCCAGCGCGGCGAGGATTATCCCGTCTGCTACGACGACAAGGGATTTCTGGCCGAAGGCGCCACCGAAAACATCTGCATCGTCGACGCCGCCGGACGCCTCGTCGTGCCGGAACTTAATAACGCCCTGACCGGCACCACCCTCATGCGCGCCGTGGAACTCGTCAAAAACGAGATCGAAGTCGTCTTCGCCGGTATCCGCGAAGAAGATATCGCCCCGGCCAAGGAAATGTTTATCCTCGGCACCACTAACGATTGCCTGAGCATCATCCGCTACAACGGCAACCCCATCGCCGACGGCCGGCCCGGCCTCGTCTCCAAACGCATCAAGTCCCTGATCCTCACCGACATCGCCGCTAACGGCACGCCGTTTTAGGCGATGCACGGTTGGCTAGGCAGGGGAGGCTCTGCCTCCCCTGCACCCCTCCGCCGGGGGACTTGATGTCCCCCGGACCCCCTTTTACCGGGTTGGGATGGTGGAGTGGAGGGGGAGTTGTGCTTTGTTGGTTGGGTTGATCTTGTTGCCGCAATCGGCCCGGCGGCACGAGGCGCGTTGCGCCTCGACGCCGGACACGATTGCGGCAACAACCGCGCCAGCGGCGAAGCGCCGCATTTTAAGAAAAAAAGGGAAGCTTCCGCGCTAGCCGCTACGACGGGCTGACGAGGATGACGACGCGGCGGTTCTTGGCCTGATTCTCGGGGATGGGGCGGCCTGCTTCGTCGTCGTTGGGGGCGACGGGCTGGGTATCGGCCAGACCTTCCACGCGCAGGTGGTTGCGTGGCACGCCGCCGTCGATGAGGAAGCGGGCCACGCGGCTGGCGCGGGCGGAGGACAGTTCCCAGTTGGAGGGGTAGAGCCAGGATTCGATGGGCAGGTTGTCGGTGTGCCCTTCGACGGTGACTTTGTAGGGCGTGCCGGCCAGGGTCGCGGCGATGTCGCGCAGAAGCGGCATGGCGGCGGGTTTGATTTCGGCGCTGGCCAGGTCGAAAAAGGCCGCGCCGCGCAGGTTGAGTTCCACGCCGTTTTCGCGGGACACGATTTCCACCGCGCTGGTGTCGAGGCCGAGTTTGGCGGTCAGTTCCTTACGGATATCTTCCAGGCTCTTCCGGGTCGGGCCGGTGCGTTCGGTTTCGGGAGCCGCTTGTTCGGCCTTGGCCGGTTCAGGGGTTTGAGGCTGGTCAGTGGGCGTCGCCGGCTTGGCCGGGGCGGGTTCGGTTTTTTTCTGGACCAGGGGTGGGACGGGCTCGCTGGCCAGGGTGGTGTGGCTGACCTTGGAGCGCACCATTTGCGGCGGCGTTTCGGGCTTGGGCTGGGGCTTGGGCGGGGCGGTCTTTTTGACCACGGGTTCGGTTTTTTTCTGTCTGGGGGCAAGCTTGTCGGTTACCATGGCCTTTTGCATGGAATCGGCCACCCGTTCGTAGCGGTTGAGGTCCACGTGGGACACGGCCACGATGAGCAGGAAAAAGCACAGAAGCAGCGTCATCATGTCGGCCAGGGAGATGGGCCAGAGGTCCTCGTCGTCATGATGCATCTTGCGCAGATCGGAGACGTTGAGCACGCCTGGCCGCTTGCGGATGTTCATAGGCATTCCTTGGCGTCGGAGGGGCTTATGCCTCCTCGTGCTCGATGGCGGCCCAGCGCCGGGTCGGCAGGTAGGCCTTGAGCTTGTCGAGCACGATGGCGGCCGGGGTCTTGTCTTTGATGAAAAGCGTGCCGTCGCGGATGACGCACATGAGGATGACGCGCTCCTCGATGCGTTTTTCCACTTTGACGGCGATGGGCAGGAAAATCAGATTGGCCAGCAGGATGCCGTAGAGGGTGGTGGTCAGGGCCACGGCCATGTGCGCGCCGAGGTTCCCCAGGCCCACGCTCATGGACTGCATCATGCCGATAAGCCCGATCAGCGTGCCGATGATGCCGTAGGCCGGGGAGAGCTTGGCCATGGTGCGGTAGATGCCGGCCGAGGACAGTTCCTGCTGATAGGTCTGCTCGATGCGGGTGTCGAGGATCTCCTGGATCTCTTCCCGGGAGTAGCCGTCCACGAGCATCTGGATGGCGCTTTGCAGAAATTCGTTTTCGATGCCGGGAAGGGCCATTTCGAGCTGGATGCGGCCCCGGGTCGAGGCCTGTTTGGCGATGTGCACGATGGCGTCGATGTAGTGGTCGGTGGGCAGCTCCTCGCGTTTGAGCGCCACGAGGAAGGTGTTGAACACCCGCATGACTTCCTTGAGCGGAAAGCAGATGAAGGTGGAGGCCAGTGTGCCGCCGAGCACGATGGCCAGGCCCGGGATGTTGACGAAAACGCCGGCGCTGTCCGTGGAGAGCACGGTGGCGAAGGTGAGGATGGCGATGCCGAAGACGATGCCGATGACGGTTGCGATATTCACGAAGCCAGTCCCTTGATGGTCTTGATGCGCTCGATCAATTCCTTTTCCACATCGGCCGCCTCGTCCTCGTCGGGTTCGGCCATGGCCGAGGCCTCCTCGCGCACCACGGCGGCGATTTTCTTGGACAGATTCCTGAGGATTTTTTCCCGGGCCGCCTCGCCGGCCATGGCCAGGGCCACGGCGACTTTATGGAAGCCCAGGGCCGAAAAGGCTTCCTGGAGGGTGGCGTTGTCCACGGCGGTGATGTCGTCCACGCGTTCGAGGTCGGCAGCGGAGAGGCGCGGGCGGCGGGCCTGTTTGAAAAACTCCGGCCCCATCTGCCCAATATAGTCCCTGGCCTTGGCTTTGTGGAAGAAAAACAGGTCCTGGGGAATTTCCTGGTAGGCGAGCTTCTTGTAAATGATGTCCGGCGTGGAGCCGGCTTCCCGGGCAAAGGCGGCCAGATCGCAAAATTCCAGGTCCACCATGGGCCGCGACGGGTCGCTAAAGTCCCGGGCGACGTTCTTGGCCACGCTTAAAAACGTGTCCGAGTCGGTCAGGCGCACGGTCTTGTCCTTGACGAAGGCCGTGCCGGGCCTGGACGTGCCGAGCAGCGGGTCCTTGCGGGCGAAGCTGGCCTTGATGGCGGTCAGGGAGACCAGATGCAGTTTGGCCAGGCGCGCGAAAACGGCGTCGATCTCGATCTGGTTGAGCAGCACGATGTCCTTGATGGTGGTCGAGAGCTCGGCGTAGCTGAGTTCCTTGGCCTTTCCGGTCCCGGGGGCGGCCTGCCAGCACAGCGCCGTCACCCGGCACACGGACAAGAAGGCGTTGCCCGAGGGGCGGTCGGTGACCTGGGCGGTAAGCGTCTTGGCATGGTCGACCAGGTAGCCGGTGAGGAGCTGGACCGGGCGGGGGCTTCGCTGCAGCATGGTGTGGATGAGGTTGCTGTCGCACACCATGGCTTCGGTAAACTCCAAGGCCTCGGCCGAGCTGGAGCGGGGGGCGGCGGTCATAACGCCCATCTCGCCGACCATTTCGCCCGGCCCGCGTTCGCCGAGCACCACCCGCTTGTTGTTGACGACCCGGTAGATGGCCACCCGGCCTTTCCTGATGATATAGGCCACCTCGCTCGGCTGGCCCTCGCGAAAGAGGATGGCTCCCTTGTGGAAGGTCCGCAAGGTGGCGTCGTCGTGGTCGTCTTCGAGGTCGAGATCCTGTCGCATGCCCATCCTCGGTGTTGGCGCTCGTGGCTGGCTGCGTCCGGTCGGACGGCCGGCTGATCCACACTACGGACAACCCCGGGCAAGTTCAAGGACTCCGGGCGGCAGGCGGCGCAATTCCCGGCTCCCGGGGCGGTTATTTTACAAGGCAGGGTAAAGACGGTACAAGCCGGCATCTTTTCGCGCGAGGTGTTTTTTGGGCAATTACGACGCGTGCCGCGACGTTTCCATCCTGTCCGTGGAGCCGGTCGGCCCCGAGGGGGCGGCCAAGGGCTGCTACATGCTGACCCTGGCCAATCCCGGATTTTCGCCGGCCGTGGCCGGGCAGTTCGTCATGGTCAGGCCCCGGGCCTTTCAGCAAAATCTCATCTGGCCTCGTCCCTTTTCCATCTGCCGGCTCACGGCCGAGGCGCTGACCCTGTTTGTCCAGGTCTGCGGCCGGGGCACGGAAATTTTGTGCCGGCTGGTTCCGGGCGATACGGCCACGGTCTGGGGACCGCTCGGGCAGGGGTTCGCCCTGGAGCCGGAGGTCCCGACGGTCATGCTGGCCGGCGGGGTGGGTATCGCCCCGTTCGTGGAATACGCCGCCGGACATCCTTCGCCGGAACGTCTTTCGCTTGTTTTCGGCCACCGCCTGCCCCTTTCCTGTTATCCTTTCGACGCCTTTTCCGGGCTGAAGCAGGCCGAGGCGTTCCAGGAAAAAGGGCCGGACGATCTGGCCGCCTTTATCGCGCATCTGGAAACGACCATCGCCGGCCATGCCGACGGGCTGGTCCTGGCCTGCGGTCCGCGTCCCTTCCTGGTGACCGTGGCGCGGCTGGCCCGCAAATATAGCGTGCGGGCCCAGGTGTCGCTGGAAAACCGCATGGCCTGCGGCGTGGGCGGATGTCTTGGCTGTGTGGAGAAAAACGTCCTGGGCACGTATGTGCAGACCTGCACCCAGGGGCCGGTTTTCTGGGTCGAGGAACTGGCGCTTTCGGAGGAGTCATGAGCGTTGACGCAAGCGTGCGCCTGCCGGGCATGGAACTGAAAAACCCGGTCATGACCGCTTCGGGCACCTTTGGCTATGGTCTGGAATTCGCCCGCTACGGCGACCTGCGAAGCCTGGGCGGCATCGTGGCCAAGGGACTTTCCCTTAAGCCCCGGGCCGGAAACCCCATGCCGCGCATCGCCGAGACGCCGTGCGGCATGTTAAACGCCATCGGCCTGCAAAACTGCGGCGTGGAAGTTTTTTTGCGCGACAAGCTGCCGCGCCTGCCCTACGCGGAAACGCCGATCATCGCCAACCTCTACGCCTGCGACGCGGACGAATTCGCCGAGCTGGCCGGGGTGCTTTCCGCCGCCAAAGGCGTGGCCGCCCTCGAAGTCAATATTTCCTGTCCCAACGTCAAGGCCGGCGGCATCGCCTTTGGCCAGGACCCGGCCATGGCGGGCAAACTCGCCGAGGCCGTGAAAAAGCGGGCCGGAGACAAGCCGGTCTGGGTGAAGCTCTCGCCAAACGTCACGGACATCGTGGAGATCGCCCGGGCGGCGGTCCTCGGCGGGGCGGACGCGCTCACTTGCATCAACACGCTGACCGGCATGAGCGTGGACATCCGCACGCGAAAGCCGCGTCTGGCCAATGTCATCGGCGGCCTGTCCGGTCCGGCCATCAAACCCGTGGCCCTGCGTTGTGTGTGGCAGGTCTGTCAGGCGGTGTCCGCGCCGGTCATCGCCGTCGGCGGCATCAGCTCCGCCGAGGACGTGCTGGAATTCATCCTGGTCGGGGCGCACGCTGTGCAGATCGGCACGGCCAACTTCATGCGGCCGGACATGGCCTTTCGCATCGTCGAGCGGCTTCCCGCGCTCATGGAAGAACTTGGGATCGAGAGTCTGGAAGAATATCGTTGCTCGGTAACGTTATAGGATATAATTGTTTGAAAATTAAGATATCGTGTAAAGGATTATTGTATGCCAAGCTCGAATTTTATATGTCTTCGGTATTATGTAGTTCCTGTTCAGTATGATTTGTTTCGGCAAAATGTGGGTGATATAGAGAAAAATAATATTTTTAGAGCGAAGTTTTTGGTTAACAATAACTATAGATTAACAGATACAAGAGAATATGCCGTAAGAATTAATAGTGTTCTTGATGGAATGTACTATGGTAAATTGTCGAAGAAAAATATAGCAGAAAAACACGAATTAACACCCACTGATATTCAGGATGACTCACAAGATGATTGGCCATATTTAAATTTTGTGGCTGATACAACACCAGGAAATCAGTTGTTTGTTGTTGAAAAGAAAGCAAAAATATTTCAGTCGATAGAAGGTCTCAAAAATATTTTGCGACAGATAGCGAAGAAAACGATGATGTATACTGGGTTTACAGTTAATTTTGAACCAATTGTTAAAAAACTGGTTTTTTGGAATATAATTAAGGATTCGGATTCTATATATTCATTAAAGTTCTCTTTGGAATCTCCCAATATGCTGGGGGCTAGTGCTACTGCACGAGAAGGACTAAAGGAATTACAAACAATTTTCAATAATTCGACAGCGACAGTCCAATTAGAGAATCCTGATGGGCAATTAATTGTTCCGGAAACTCGAGTTGAGACGTATAGGGAGTATGTAGATCAAGGAGGTGGTTCATGGGAATTGGGTGTTGGTCAAAATGGGGAGAAAAAAACATATCGGAGTATAGAGAATGCTATTCAGTTAAAGGAAAAGATAATAAAAGAAGATATTGTGAATATACTAGCGAAAGTCGTGGAGAAGTTTAAGGCTTTGTTATGAGGTTCTTTCGTATTTTTTTAATTATGATTTTATCTTATTTTTTGTCAATTGTTTTTCATTTTCAATCATCAGATTGGATAAAAGATGTAATTATTCCATCGTTGGGGATACTAGTTGGTGTGATTGTAGGAGCTGTAGGAGTATTTCTTGGGGGACTTGGAAATGTTTTGAATTCGATATATGATTACGAGAACTCGACTGATTTTAATGGTTATCTAATAAATCTTGATTCAACGGTTAAGGAGCTGAAGGATAACATTGTTTTGTGTCTTGGGATTATAATATTTTGTATCTTTGTTTATTTTGTTTTTAATACCGATATACCCTATGTTGACTGGCCATGGAATGGCTATTTTTCTTGTAAGTCTGTTGTATGTAGTGCGGCTATTATTGCAGGGTTTGTGTTGTGCTTTTGGGCTATTGTTGATTCTGTTGAGGCAATGTTTGGAATTCATAAGCAATACACGCTTATTATTAGTAATATAAAAGGGAATAAATAAGATTTTACAGCCACTTCTTCTTGCGGAACCAGGCCAGCATGCCAAGCGATAGGGCCAGCATGAGGCCAAGCGTGATGAAGTAGCCGTAGCGCCATTTGAGCTCCGGCATATACTCGAAGTTCATGCCGTAGAGGCTGGTGATGAAGGTCAGGGGAATGAATATCGTGCCGACCACGGTCAGGACCTTCATCACCATGTTCATGCGCATGTCGGCCACGGACGAATAAACGTCGATCATGCTCGTGGCGATCTGGTTCAGCGTATCCACCGTTTCCACCACCGTCTTCACGTGATCCACGATTTCGCGCAGGTAGGACTTGGCGTAATCGCTGACCTTTTTCGAGTGCTTCTTGTGCGAGAGCGCCTGCAGCACTTCCCGAAGCGGCCAGATGTATTTGCGCAGATAGGCCGTTTCGCGCTTCAAATTGTAGAAATTCGACAGCGTCTCCTCGGTCTGGGCTTCGAACAGCAATTCTTCGAGCGTCTCCGCCTTGTCCCCCAGCTTTCCGAGGGTGATCATGTACCGGTCCACGATCACGTCGAGCAGGGCCAGCATCAGGTAGTGCGGGTCGGATTTGCCCAGATGGCGGCCCTTGCGCAGCCGGTCCAGGTAATTGTCCCAGATGTTGTGGGCGTTTTCCTGAAAGGTGAAGACCGCCGCGCCGTCCATGGCGATGCTCACCTGTTCGGCGGTCGGGGAGTCCTGGTCCTTGTCCATGTCGATGAGTTTGAGGACCATGAACATGGAGTCACCGAACTCCTCGTATTTCGGGCGCTGGGTGGTGTCGGCCACGTCCTCCATGAGCATGGAAGGCATTTCGATGGCGTCGCCGACGGATTTGATCACGGAAATATCGTGGACGCCGACCACGCGCACCCAGGTGACGCGGTCCTCGGAGGCGGGCGGAATGACGGGCGTTTCGCCGTGCTCATAGCGGGTTTCGGTAAAGGAGCCGTCGCCGTACTGGATGACGTTGACGTAGGGGGCGAAGGTCTTGGCCGAACCGACGTAGGAAACGGTGCCGAATTCCTGGTTGGCCTTGACGTGCTGGGGACGCATGTGCCTGAGCATGGGGACTGCCTCGCGGGATGGTCTGGTGGATGGTACGAGCGGGCATTATAGCCGCAACGCCTCTTTCCGCCATGCCATGCCGTGTGACGTTTTGTCGACGATAGCCCGCCACGCGGGCCTTCTCCCAAGCTACTCCGGTCCAGCACAATCCCCATTATAAAGTTTAGGAAGGGGAGAGCGCGAGAGGGGAGAACCCTTTCTTGAAAGGGTTTCCCCTCTCGCATTCTCTTTTTCCGCCCCTCTTCTCCTCCCCCTACCCTTCGCGCAGGGCGGTCACGATGTTCAGGCGCGCCGCCCGCAGGGCCGGGAAGAAACCGCCGATAATGCCCATGATGACCGAAAAGGCCAGGGCCATGCCGGTGATCCACGGCGTCAGGGCGAATTGGAAGGACAGTTCGGAAAAGGTCTGGAAATTGGTGGTGGAGAAGGTGACGAACGAGAGCCCCGCCGCGAGCCCCACGCCGGCGATGCCGCCCAAAAGTCCCAGAAAGATCGATTCCAGGAGAAACGCCGCCAGAATGCTCGATCGGGAAAATCCGAGCGCCCGCAAGGTTCCGATCTCCGGGACGCGGTTGGCCACGGCCGAATACATGGTGATGGTGGCCCCGATCATGGCCCCGAGCGAAAAGATGGCTGTCAGCGCCACGCCGAGCACGGTCAGGAACTTGCGCATCATGTCCGACTGTTTTTCGTAGTAGCGGGTTTCGCGCCAGACCTCGGCCTGGAGCCGCGGGTCGGCCTCGATGGCTTCCTTGTAGGCATCAAAAAGCCCGGGTTCGCGCAGCCCGGCCAGGACGATGGAATAGGCGTTGCGGCCGAAAGCCGGCATGAGCTGGTCCGCGTCGCCCCATATTTCCGAGGAAAAGCCTGTCATGCCGGCGTCGAAAATCCCCACCACCGGCCACTGCCGCTTGCCGAAGCGCAGGCTCTGGCCAAGCCCGGCCCCCTCGAATCCCTTGGCCACGGCCTTGCCCACCATGATTTCCGACGTGCCCGGCCGGGGCAGGCGTCCGGCAATGATGCGGATTTGCGGCCGCAGGGGCAGTGAGGCGGATTGCGTGCCACGGATGACCACGTTGGAAACCTTGCCTGTGGATTTTTTGGTCAGGCCGATAAGCACCACGGATTCCTCGGCGGCGAGGGTGCGGCCGTCGCGGCCCAGGGCGATTTCCGGTCTCGTGGTCATGGCCGCGGCGGCTTGCCGCTCGATGCCGCTTTGCACTTCCGTTTCCGAGCCTTTGCGCAGCACGATGGCGTTTCCGGGCGAGCCGGTTGCAACGAGCGTCTGGCGCAGTCCTTCGGCCAGCATGAGCGTGGCCGTAAAGACGAAGACCACGAGCGCCATGCCGCCGGCGGTCAAAACGGTCGTGAGCCGCCTTGTCCGCAGGTTGCGCCAGGAATAGGCCAGGGGGACGGCCATCAGCCGATCCTCCGAAAGGCCGCCGCGATGCGCACCGTGCCGACGCGCACGGCCGGGACGATGGCCGCGCACACCCCGACCAGCACCCCGAAGCCGAAAGCCAGGAGGATGGTCTGGCGCGAGACGAAAAAGATGGGGAAAAACTGGCTCAGATAGGTGCTGAACCCCTTGGCGATGGGCGGCATCAGGGCCACGGCCAAAAGGGTTCCGGAAAGCGAAAGGATGAGGGATTCGGCCAGGAGCATCCCCCCCAGGGCCGCTGCGCCGAAGCCCAGTGTCTTCATGACCGCGAATTCGCCCAGCCGCTCCCGGGCCGACATGGCCATGGTGTTGGCGGCCACGGCCAGGATGATGCAGATCACCACATAGGAAACCACGGTAATGGCCATGAGGATGGCCGCGCTCATGGACACGAAGCCCATCTGGAAGGCCTTTTCGGTCTCGGTCAGGGTCTCGGCCTGGGAATTGACGAACAGGGCGTCTATGTTCTTGGAGATTTCCGCCGCCCGGCTGGCGTCGTCGATGCCGATCATGAAGAAACTTATCTGGCCGGCCCGGCTGGGGGCGCGTTTTTTCATGGTCTCGTCGAGATAGGACCAGTGGAAGTAGAGCGCGGTCTCGTCGGTGTCGGGCCTTGCCCCTTTGTAGATGGCGCGGATGGTCATGGGCCACTCGCCGGGAAAGATGGTGCCGCGCAGGGTGATGGTGTCGTCGATATGCCAGTTGAAGCGCGTGGCCAGCTTGCGGCCGATGATCGCGGCCTTGCGGTCGGCCAGAAAGGCCCGGCGTTCCTTTGGCGCGACCACAAGTTCCGGGTAGAGTTTGAAAAACTCCTCGGCTTCCATGGCGAAATTGGCGAAAAAATTCTTTTCGTCCTGATAGACGCCGCCGAACCAGTTGCCGGCGGCCACGATGTCGACCCCTGTCACCTGGCGGATGCGGCCTTTATAGGCGTAGGGCAGGGGCTGGGTGATCGATATGGCGTTTCGGGTGACCAGCCGGTTGGCCGAGGAGGCCGAGACCCCGGCGTTCCAGGCGTCGAGGACCGTGCGCATGAGCCCGAAGGCGAGCAGGGCCACGGCCACGCCAATGATGGTGAGCAGCGAACGCAGGCGGTGCCGGAAGGCGTTTTTTATGATCAGCCTAAGGAGCAACACGCAGTTCGCCCTTGTCGAGCTCGCGCACCAGATGGGCGGCCTCGGCGGCCCGGTGGTCGTGGGTGACCATGACGATGGTCTTGCCCAGTTCGCGGTTGAGCCGGCCGAGCAGGGCCATGATTTCGGCAGCGCTGTGGCGGTCCAGGTCGCCTGTGGGCTCGTCGGCCACGATGATGTCCGGGTCGGTGACAATGGCCCGGGCGATGGCCACGCGCTGCTGCTGGCCGCCGGAAAGCTGGGACGGCTTGTGGTCGGTGCGGTCGGACAGGCCCACGGCGGTCAGCGCGGCCAGGGCGTGTTCGCTGCGCTCCCGGGCGGACAGGGCGGTCAAAAGCAGCGGCAGTTCCACGTTTTCCAGGGCCGAAAGCACGGGGATGAGGTTGTAGAACTGGAAAATGAACCCCACGTGGCGGCTGCGCCACTTGGCCAGTTCCCCCTCGGTCAGGGTGGCGATGTCCGTGCCGCCGATGGCGATGCTGCCGGCGTCCACGCTGTCGATGCCGGCGATGCAGTTTAAAAGCGTGGATTTGCCCGAGCCGGACGGGCCGATGAGGGCTAAGAATTCACCCTCGGCGATGTCGAAGCTGACGCCCGTCAGGACCGGGATGATCTGGTCGCCGCGCCGGTAGGATTTGGACAGGTCGCGGATTTCGATGAGGGACTTTTCGGCCATGGCTTTCCCGCCTCACTTGGAGAAATCGGCCATGCGCCCGCCGGTCAGGGTGAGCAGATCGGCCGGGGCGATTTCCAACGTCCGGTCCGGCCGCCCCAGGCCGCAGTAGAGCGTGGGTTCGATGGTCAGCACATCCGTGTCCACAAGGACGAGGGTGTCCGGATCGAGGGGAACGGGCGAGACGCTGCCCGGGGAAACGCCGAGGCGCGCCGGCACCTCGTCCGGGGACAGGGCGGCCAGATCGCGGCGGGTTCGCCCCAGGGCCTGGGCCAGGCCGGGATAGGCCACCCGGCGCGTGCCGCGCAGCGCGGCCAGGACCAGTCCGCCGCCGCGCAGGCCGAAGGCGATGGTCTTGACGATGCGCGTGACGTCGAAGTCGAGGTTTTCCCGGGCTTCGTCCACGGTGCGCGTGGGGGCGTGGGCATGGACCGTGTGGGGCAGCCCGCTTTGCCGCAGGCGCTCGAGCAGGCGGCGATGGACGTCGCTTTCTCCCGCAACGTCCATGGCGGTCGGTGGCATGGTCATGGGGCTATCCTTCGGCCAGGGCCACGGCGTCGCCGTTTTGGAGCTTTTCCGGGGGCGCGACAACGACTTTTTCCCCGGCTTTGACTCCCTTGGTCAGGGCGCGCATGTCCCCGAGGGCTTCGCCCGGGACGATATCGGTAAGCACCGCCCTGCCGTCTTTGATAAGGAACACGGCCGGCTTGCCGCCACGGTTGATGACGGCTGCCTCCGGCACGGCCAGCCTTGGGGTGGTCTCGGCGGCCGTGAGCGGCCGGGAGAGAAAGGCCACCTTGGCGCTCATCTCCGGCAGCACCCTCGGATCGAGCGCATCGAAGGCGACTTTGACCAACACGGTGGCCTTGGTGCGGTCGGCCGTAGGCACGATCATGTGCACCTTGCCGGGAAAACGTTCGCTGGGGATGGCGTCGAGCATGATTTCGCATGGCTCGTCCACGGTCACCAGATGCAGGCTCGATTCGGACACGTCGACCTCGGCGGCCAGCGATCCCATGTCCGCGATGGTGACCACGGCCGCCTTGGAGGTGGTGGACGCGCCAAGGGGGGAGATGATGTCGCCCACGTCGGCGTTTTTGGTCAGCACCACGGCGTCGAAGGGTGCTTCGAGATCGGTGTATTCGAGTTGGGCCTGGGCTTCCTTGAGCGCCTCGGAGCGGGCGGCCAGATTGGCTTTGGCCTGCTTGAGCGCCGCTTCGGCCTTGTCGAGCCGCGCCTTGGCCGCGTCGTGGTCGGAGCGGGCCACGTAGTCCCCGGCCACGAGCTTTTTCATGCGCGTGTAGTTGAGCTTTGCGTCGGTCAGTTCCGCGTCGGCCGAGGCGATCTGGAAGCGCGCCGCCTCCAGGTCGTGTTTGGCCTGGTCCCGGGCCGCCTCCACATCCGCGCTTTCCAGGCGCGCCAGCACCTGCCCCTTTTTTATCCGGCTGCCTTCCTCCACGCCGAGCCAGACGAGCTGGGCCGTGGCCTTGGTGGCCAGCGACGCCTTGCGCTGGGCCACGACGTAGCCGCTGGCGGTCAGCTTGGTGATGGCCCTGGAAGGGTAGGCCAGGGCCACGGTCGCAGCCTGCACGGTAAAGGTGCGGGGCGAAAGCGCCCAGGCGGCGATGCCGGCAACTATGAGCGCCAGCAGAATAAACGGCCAGCGGGCGCGTTTGCGTCGTCGCGGGCCGCCGGGGCCGGATTGGGCTTTGTCGCCTTTGTCGATGCGCAGCGCGTTTAAGGTATCGCTCATGCGGCTCCCGTGAGATGATTTTTCCGGGGTCATGGCAACCCGGGGGGCCGGAGTCAAGGCGCAACAGGCCAAAATCTGTTACGGATTTTCGCGATTAGAGCCACAAACTGTCGGCCAGCTGGTCGATGAGCTTGCGATGCCCGGCCGGGAAGGCATAGCCCCCCAGCTCTTCCGGGCGCACCCACAGGCTTTGCTGGGCGGCGGTCAGGGCCGGGACAGGAAGCTCGCCGTCGTTGCGGCCGCCGGCAAGGCGCAACAAGAAGCAGTGCAGCGTCACCCGAAAGGTGGTGTAGCCGTGGCGGATGACGGCCAGCTTGGTCGCCACTTCCGTGGTAAAGGCCGTTTCCTCGATGAATTCCCGCACCACGGCCGCCTGGGGCGTTTCGCCGGGTTCGATGCGCCCGCCCGGAAACTCCCACAAGTTGGCCCAGGCTCCTTTGGGCAGCCGCTTCTGAATGAAGAGCCGGCCGGCCTGGAGCAGTACGCCCGTGGCGACCTCAAGCGGTATGATGTCCTTGGCCTTGGACAGAACCGGGCGGTCGGCCACGATGCCGAGGTGTCTGGCCTGGCAGGCCGTCGCCACCGGGCAGCATGGGCAATCGGGATTTTTAGGGCGGCAGACCAGCGCCCCGAACTCCATGAGCGCCTCGTTGTACTCCCTGGCCCGGCCGGTCGGCAAAAGCGCCTGGGCGATCTCCATGACCCTGGCCTTGCCGGCCGGCTCCTTGACCGGCACGTCGATGTCGCGGACGCGGGCCAGCACGCGCAGCACGTTGGCGTCCACAGCCACGGCGTCGCGCCCGAAGGCGATGCTGGCAATGGCCCCGGCCGTGTAGTCGCCGATGCCGGGCAAGGCGCGGATGGTCGGGAAGCTCCCGGGAAAAACGCCGCCATGTTCGGCCATGATCCGTTTGGCCGCGGCGTGCAGGTTTCTGGCCCGGCTGTAGTAGCCGAGGCCCTCCCAGGCCTTGAGCACCGCATCCTCGGGCGCGGCGGCCAGTTCCGCGATGCCCGGGAACAACTCCATGAAACGGTTGAAGTAGGAGACCACGCGGTCCATCTGGGTCTGCTGGGCCATGATCTCGGAGACCCATACGGCGTAGGGATCGTAGGTGTTTCGCCAGGGCAGGTCGCGCTTTTTCGCCGCGAACCAGTCCAGCAGCAGGGGAACGAAGGCGTTTTGCTCGGTCATGACATCCTCGGGCGGTGGGAGATGTCCCGCTCGCGCCCTGCCATATAACCGATCAGCCCGCGAGGAAAGGCCGGCGCATTGCCAAGGCCCGCCGTTTCGGGAATAAACCAGGGGAAAAGAAATGCTGCGGGGAGGGATGGATGCGAAATTTTCTGGCGTGCTTCCTGGGGGCATGGCTGGCGTTGGCGGCGGTGGCCACGGCCTTGGCCGCAACCGGCGATATCCCGCCGGCCCTTGTTCCCTGGGAGGGGTTCGCCCTGCACGGCGCGGCCCAGGAGCTTTGCCCGCCGCGCGGCAACGATGCCAAGGCGCGCATCTGTCTTTTCCCCGCCAGCCTGCGCCTCGACGTGCAGGGCAACGGCGCTGATTTTTCCCTGCGGGCGCGGCTTTTCGACGAGGCCGCCGTCCCCTTGCCGACCGCTCCTGGCGTATGGATCGAGAGGGTCACGGTCGGCGGCAGGGACGTTCCGGTGGTTGCCGGCGAAAACGGCCCCGTGGTCTGGCTGCCGGCCGGTGCCTATGAAATGACCGGCCGTCTGGCCTGGAACCGTGAGCCCGAGGGACTGATCCTGCCGGACGGCGTCGGGCTGGTGCGGTTGTCGCGCCAGGGCGTTGCCGTGCCGGTTGCCGTGTCCCCGGCCGGGGAGTTGCGCCTGGGCGGCGCGGATGCGGTGAAACCCGTGGCCAACGGCGAGCATGTGCGGGTTTTCCGGCTCCTTGCCGACGGCGTGCCCATGACCGTGACCACGCTTTTTCGCCTCGACGTTTCGGGGCTGGCCCGGTCCGTGACCCTGGCCGGGGCGATCCCCCCCGGGGCGATTCCCCTGGCCGTGCGCGCGCCGGTCGCGGCTTCGCTTGGCCCGGACGGCTCGCTGGTCCTCGATGCCGGGCCGGGGCGCTACGACGTGGAGGTGGTGGCGCGTTATCCCGGGCCGGTGGGAAAAATCGGGCCGGTCGCCGCGCCCTACGGCCGGGAGATCTGGTCCTACCGGGCCGATCCCGACCTGCGCCAGACCCGGGCCGAGGGGCCGGCCGCCATCGACCCCAAGACCGCCGACGTGCCGGAGGCCTGGAAAAACGACCCCGCCTTTGCCGTCGCCGCCGGCGCGACCCTGGCCATCCACGAACTTGGTCGGGGTGTGCCCACGGGCCGCGACGCCTTGAACCTGACACGCGAGTTGTGGCTTGATTTTTCGGGCCAGGGCTTAAGCGCCCGCGACAATGTCAGCGGGGAAAACCGTTCGGCCTGGACGCTGTCCCTGCTGCCGCCCGGGGAACTCGGCCGGGTGGTCATGGACGGACGCGATCAGCCGGTGGTGCTCGTTGGCGGCAAGGACGCGCGCGGGGTGGAGCTGCGCACGGCGCGCCTGTCGCTTACGGCCCATTCCCGCTACCCCGATGCGGCGGCCGCCATTCCGGCCGGCGGTTTCGACCGGGAATTCGAACACATAACGACCCGGCTCAACCTGTCGCCGGGGTGGGGACTTTTGGCGGCGTTCGGCCCGGACACGGTGCGCGGCGGACTTTTGTCGTCGTGGTCGCTGCTCGACCTGTTTCTGGTCATTTTGCTGGTCGTGGTCGCCGCGGGGTTGCGCGGGCCGCTTGCCGGCGCGGCGCTCGGGATCTTTTTGCTGCTTTCCTGGCATGAGCCGGACGCGCCGACCGGCGTCTGGCTGTTTGTCCTGGCCGGGGCCGGGCTGCTGCGACTGGCCGGTCCCGGGGGCCGCTTTGCCGACAAGCCGGGCTTTCGCCGTTTTGCCGTGTTTTTTTTCGGGCTTTCCTTGCTGGGCCTGATCGTGACAGCCATTCCCTTTGCCGCCGACCAGCTGCGCCGGGCGGTGGCGCCGCAAATCGGCCCGCCCGCGTTTTCGGAAGCGCCGGCCGGCGCGCGCCTTGCCGGGGGCAGACCTCCCGCGCCGGCTCCCTCGGTCGCGCCCCGGACCTTTGCCCGCAAGAAATCCCTGGAAAACGCCCCGGCCCCCATGGTCGCCGCCATGGCTCCCGAAGCGCAGGACGCGGCCGGTGGCGGGGGACGCCTCGAATTCGACCCCAATGCCGTGATCCAGACCGGGCCGGCCATGCCGGACTGGCATTTCGCCACCGTGACCATGGAATGGAAAGGCCCTGTTGCCAGGGGACAGACCCTGCGCCTCGTTTTCGTGCCGCCTTTCGTCTCCTCGCTGCTGGGGTTCGCCCGGGTGGCCTTTTTAGGGTTGGGCCTGTTTTTTCTCTGTGACCGCGCCCGGCTGCGTCGTCTGCGCGACCTGGGCCGGCCCACCGTGGCGGGTTTGGCTCTGGTCGTGGCGCTGACCGGCTTCTCGAATGTGTGCCGGGCCGGGGAGTTCCCGGACAAGGCGCTTTTGGACACCCTGCGCGACCGGCTGACCGAGCCGGCCCGGTGTTTCCCCCATTGCCTGGGCAGCTCCGGGCTGGATGTGCGCCTGGAAAACGGGCGACTGACCATGACCAGCCTTGTCGATGCCGCCGCCCGCGTGGCCTCGCCGCTTCCGGCCGTGTCCGAGAACTGGCGGCCCGATGCCGTGCGGGTCGACGGCGCGCCGGGGGCGGCCCTTTACCGGGAGGGGGAATCGCTGTTCGTGCTGCTCGAACCTGGTCGTCACGAGGTGGTGCTGTCCGGCCCGGCCCCGGGCGCGGTGTCGTTTCGCATCACTCCCGGCCTGTTGCCGCCCGGGCGGGTGCGGCTGAGCGCCCCGGGCTATCGGTCGCGGGGGCTGGACGGCCTGGGCGGCTTGTCCGGGCCGCTGGAACTGACCCGGGCCGAACCGGATGCCGCCGGCTCCGGGCCGATCGCGCCGACAGTCGACATTCCGCCCTTTTTCGAGGTGACGCGGACGCTGCGCTTCGGCCTGGCCTGGGAAGTGGAAACCGTGGTGCTCAGGCGTTCGCCCCTTGGCGGCGCGGTGGTGGCGTCGGTGCCGCTTGTGCCGGGCGAAATGCCGGATACGGCCGGCGTGACGGTGAAAGACGGCGTGGCCGAGGCCTCCTTTGCCGCCGGCCAGAAGCGCGTCAGTTGGCGCTCGCACCTCGATCCTTCCGGCAAGCTTGCCCTGACCGCGCCCAACGGGTCGGCTATGGTCGCAACCTGGACCATCGAGGCCGCGCCCTTTTACGACGTGACCTTTCACGGCCTGTCTCCCGTCGGCATCGTGGCCGCAAACGGCTCCTGGCGGCCGCGTTTCACCCCCTGGCCGGGCGAAACCCTCACCTGCGACATCCGCCGTCCCAAGGCCGCGCCCGGGGAAACCCTCACCCTCGACCGCGCCGCGCTGACCGTGCGCCAGGGGCGGCAGATGCGCGACAGCGAACTGTCCCTTACCTTCCGTTCGGCCAAGGGCGCGCGCCATGCGGTGCGCCTGCCGGCCGGAGCCGAAGTGACGCGCCTGCTCGTGGCCGGACGCGAGACGCTGCCCACGGGCAGGAATGGGGAGGTGGGCTTCGCCTTGCCGCCAGGCGTCACCGACGTTTCCCTGCGGTTTCGCGAGCCCGTGGGCACGGGCACGGTCCTGCGCACCCCGACCCCGGATCTGGGCCTTCCCGCCGCCTCGGCCCGCACCCGGCTTGTACTGCCCCCGGACCGGTGGCTGGTCGGAGTCTTTGCCGCAACCCGACTCGGCCCGGCCGTGCTCTACTGGGGCTGGCTGGCAGTGGTGGCGGCGTTGGGGCTCGGCCTTGCCGCCATTCCCGATACGCCGCTTTCGCGCTGGCAGTGGTTCATCTACGCCCTGGGCCTGTCCCAGGCCACGCCGCTGGGATTTGTCTTGGCCACGGGCTGGCTGGCGGCGCTTGCCTGGCGGCGTCGCATCGCACCTTCCGGGGCGTTTTCCTTCGATGCCGTCCAGGTATTGATGGTGCTGCTGGTGTTGGCCGGGTTGGCGGCGCTTTACGACACCCTCGACGCCGGGCTGCTCGGCCTGCCGCGCATGCAGGTGACCGGGGGCGGCTCCACGGCCACGGAAATGGTCTGGACCTGGGACCGGGTGGCCGGAGCCCTGCCGGCGGCGACCGTCATCGCCGCGCCCATGGCTGTTTTCCGCACCCTGATGCTGGCCTGGGCGCTCTGGCTGGCCTGGTCGCTGCCGCGCTGGCTGCGTTGGGGATTCGACAGCCTCACCACGGGCGGCGGCTGGCGGACGCTGCGATTCTCCTGGAAGCGGTCCGGGCGGGAGCGTCAGGGAAAAGACAGTGCAAAAGGGTAAACCCTTCCGGAGCACAGGGGGTTCTCCTGGTGTTCACGCGCGCAGGGATGTCCGGTGTGTCTTGGTATGCTTCTTGAATAAATGAATCCCGTCGCAGTCATGTCGACGGGAGGACGGCCATGGATACCGGATATTGCTGCCTGTGCGGTCGTTTGATTGGCCACTGGGACTTTTACGCCAGGCGGGCGGAGGGAAAAATTTGCAGTCGGTGTGTCCTGGATCGGGGAATCCCGTTGTCGGGACGGTTGTCGCGTAACGGTATGCGAAGGTCCAGAACCCACCAAATGGTTGCCGGAAAAGAATATTTGCTTCAGTAAATGGGGAAGGCAAACGGCCCGATACCGGTTTTGCCATTGTCCTGCGTATCTGCTAGAAGCCCCCTTGTTCGGTTTTGCACAAAACTGAAAGAAGGGGAATGACGCCCATGCAGCTCACCACGCGCAGCCGTTACGGTTTGCGCATGCTTCTCGATATCGCCCTGCACGGGGGCGAACGCCCGGTCCGCATCCAGGATATCGCCAAGCGCCGCAATATTTCCGTGAAGTATTTGGAGCAGTTGATCCGGGCGCTCAAAAAGGCCGGTTTCATCAACAGCAAGCGCGGCCCGCGCGGCGGCCACGTCCTGGCCATGCCGCCCGAAGAGATCCGGGTGGGTGATGTGGTCCGGGCCCTGGAAAGCCGACCCGAGCTGACCGAGTGCGTGGGCAACCCCGAAACCTGCCTGATCGCGGCGGACTGCGTTACCCGCCAGATCTGGGCTAGGGCCACGGAAAGCCTTTTCCGCGAACTCGACGCCATACGGATTTCGGACATGCTGGATCAGGCCCAGAAAGCCGAAATCCTGGGCCTGCCCTGCTGCTGACCTCCTTCCGGCTGTCGGGGCGTGGCGAGCCGACGGGATGGTATCCCGCCGGCTTCCGTCGTATGGGATCGATGGTCCCGCCTGGGCCGGGCCGTTACAGGGCGAAGCGCAGTCCGGGCACGGCCGGGATGAGCCCTAGTTCGCGGCAGTGCTCGGCGAAATAGATCAGGCTCGCCCGGGCCACCGCATCGAAATCGTAATTGACCACCCGCAAATAGGCGAGCAGGGCCTCGGGGCCGATCCAGTCCGGCCGCGAAGGCGCGCCCACCAGTTCCGGCAAGGTCCGGGGCAGGGCGGCGTTTATGGCCAAAAGCCGCTCATGCATCCGGCGAAGCCCCGACAGGCGCTTGTCCGCCAACCCCTCCCGGACGATCCACAAGGCAAAAACGAACGGCGTGCCGGCGTATTCGCGCCAGGCCTGGCCGAGGTCCGTCACGTGCCAGCCGGCCGGCGGGTCGAGATAACGCTTGAGCGCCAGATCGCCGATTTCCACAAAGGGTTTTCCCGTAGCGAGCCCGGTCCCGGGCGGCACGGTCTCGAAACGGACTTCGGGAAATTTCCAGGCAAAGCGCCACAGGACCTTGAGCAGCGCGTTGGAGCTGGCCGAGGCCCCGGAGAGCAGCACCGGGGCGCCGGTGCGGGCCAGATGCCCGGGCAGCTCGGCCAGGGGAACCGGCGAGAGCAGGAGCACGCTTTGGATCGGGCTGGTGGCCGCCCGGATGCACAGGTCCGGCAGCAGGGTAAAGGCTCCGGGATTGGCCAGATAGGCGAAGGCGGAGGCCGGCGCGGCGTCGATGTCCCCGGTCGCGAGCGCGCTATTGAGCGCGGACGGATGCCCGGGCACGTAGGTGATGTCCGGGCCTTCGGGAAAGGCCGGAACGAGCGCTTCGTAGAGCGGCCAGACGTTCAGGTAGGCGATGCGGCCAAGGCGCAGGGGGCCGTTGTCCTCGTGCGGCATGGGGATACTCCTTGGGTAAAAAAACGGCCCCGAAGGTATTCCCCCCGAGGCCGTCAGGCAAGGCGAATTCCGGTGAACTAGGCGAGCTGGGCCAGCAGGGTATCCTTGATGGAGTCGATGGAGCCTTCGCCATTGAGCTCGATATATTTGGTTTTACCCTTGGCGGCCAGGTCCTTGTAGAAATAGGCGGCGGCCATGGTGCCGGTCTTGGTGTCGTAATAGATGTCGTGGCGCTTGCCGATGGCGGCCTCGTCCTGGTCGTCGGCGCGGGTCTTGAGGTCGCCGCCGCACACCCGGCACTTGTCGCCGTTGGGCTTGATGGCGTCGATGAAGATGTTGTTGGGATGGTTGTTGTCGTTGACGCACAGACGACGGCCCATGATGCGGTTTTTGGCGACTTCGCGGGGCAGCAGGATCTCGATGACGTAGTCGAGCTTCATGCCTTCCTTCTGCAGGGCGTCCCAGAGCTTCTCGGCCTGGACCATGTTGCGGGGGAAGCCGTCCAGCAGCCAGCCGCCCGCGCCTTTGGCCTTGAGCGTCTCGAGAATCATGGGGATGGTGATCTCGTCCGGGACCAGTTCACCCTTGTCGATGAAGCCCTTGGCTTTCTTGCCGAGTTCGGTGCCGCCGCCGATATGCTCGCGGAAGATCGCCCCGGACTCGATATGGGCCAGATTATACTTCTTTTTCACCAGGGAACCCTGGGTGCCCTTGCCGCTTCCGTTGGGACCGAAGATAAGGATATTCACCGGGACAGCCTCCATGTTTGATTTTTCACAATCGGCTTCACTACCCTCCGGGACAAGCCCTGTCAATGGTTCCGCCTGGTTTCCCGCCGTCACCGGCCTGGCCGGTTTGGGGTGAAACGTGAGCGCCCGGTGACCGACCCGGGCCGTCTTGTCGCCGGGAAACTGGAACACCCGTCCGGTGGCCCGCTTGGCGATGGCCGCGTCCAGGGCGAAAAGCGCCTCGGCCAGGGCTTGCCCCGGACCGCAGGCGCGAAGCGCCCGGCGGTAGAGCCGCAGGCGCAGGGCGGGATGCAGCCCGGCAAGCGCCTCCATGGGGAGCGCGGTCGGGTCCGGGAAGTCGGGCAGGGAGGCCTCGAGAAAGTCCTCGTCGATGCGGGCCTGCCGCCACAGCCTGGCCGCAGCCTCGCCATGGCGGGGGTTCTCGGCGGCGATACGCGGCAGGATGTCCAGGCGGACCCGGTTTCGCCGGTAGGACGGGTCGTCGTTGGACGGGTCGCGGAGGACGGGCAGGGAGAGGGCCGCCACGAACGCCTCGATCGCGTTTCGGGGGGTCAAAAGGAGCGGGCGCAGGATGCGTCTCACCGGATCGAGGGCGGCCATGCCGCCCAGCCCCGGCCAACCCGTGCCCCGGATCAGCCGCAGGATCTGGTCTTCGGCCAGATCGTTGCGCTGGTGGCCGAGCACCGTCCAGGCCTTGGGGCATCCTTGGCGCAGTTCCTCGAAGAAGGCGTAGCGGGCGATGCGGCCGGCATCTTCCAGGCCGGTGCCGCGCTTGCGGGCCAAGTCGGCCACCTCCACGCGGCGTTCATGAAAAGGGATGTCCCAGGCGGCGCAAAACGCCCTGGCAGCCGCGGCCTCGGCCGCGGATTCGGGGCGGAGACCATGGTCCAGATGGGCGGCTTCGAGGCGGGCGCCGAGGCGCGGGCCCAGTGCCGCCAGGACGGCGAGGAGAACGGCGGAATCCGGCCCGCCCGAAAAGCCGACGATCCAGGTCGCGCCCCGGGGCTCATGGCCGCACAGCCCGACGAGAAACTCCTCCACGCCGAGGCACAAGAGGGCCTGCCTGCGGGGGAGGGCGTCGAGACGCGGCCGCGCGCCCTGCGGCGCGGACCGTTTCGAGGCGGGTGGCATCCGGGCCGGGTCAGACCGGAATGTCGAGTCCCCGGATGAAGTTGTCCAGGAAGTCGATCATCTGCTGGCGTTGTTCGGTGGTGCAGTAGCTGATGCATGAACAGCGCAGTTTGCCCCGGCCGCGCACGAGCAGTTCGAGCTTGAGCCAGTTGCGGCCGGTTTCGAGGATGAGCATATACGGGCCGCATTCGCCGTAGTGCTGCTGTTGTTCGTCGTTTAACATCTCCTGGGGGAAGGGGATGTAGTAGATGTGGTCCAGGGGGCCCTTGAAGCCTTTCTCGGCCAACTGGCGCTCGATGATCTCCATGTTGTCGGCGGAGACTTCATCTATCAGGTAGGATCGCATGGCTTACTCGCTTGTATCCGTCGCATCGGGGTTGGGGGCCTTTTCCCCGCCCATAGGCGGTTTCCGGTTCGCGTGGGCGTCGTCCGGGGTGTGTTCGCGGTCCAGGTTGTACATGCGGCGGGTGAGGTCGATGAACCTGTCCCCCTTTTCCTCCCTGGCCCGGCGCTTGAGAAAGACGATGGGCTCGTGCAGGAGCTTGTGGCTGATGGACAGGGACAGGGTCTCGATGGCCCGGCGGGTTTCGTCGGAAACGTCCGGACCCAGGCGTCGCAGGGTCTTGTGCAGTTCCCGGCGGGCGATATCCTCCCCGGTTTGCAGCAGGTCCACGATGGTCGGCTTGACGTCCAGGGACTTGAGCCATTCGCCGAAGCGTTCCACCTGCAATCGGATGATGTCGCGGGCCCGGGCCGCTTCCTCGCGACGCTGGGCCAGGTTTTCCTCGACGACTTCCTGGAGGTCGTCGATGTCGTACAAATACACGTTGTCCAGGCTGTTGACGTCGGGGTCTATATCGCGCGGCACCGCGATGTCGATAAAAAACATCGGCTTGTGCTTGCGGGCCTTGAGCACGCCCCGCATGTCCCTGGCGCGCAGAATGACATGGGGCGCACCGGTGGAGCTGATGACGATATCCACCTCGGGCAGACGCGACACGAACTCCTCGAAGGCCACCGGACGTCCCTTGAACCGCGCCGCCAGCTCCTCGGCCCGGGCGTAGGTCCGGTTGGCCACCAGGATTTCCGAGATCCCGGCGTTTAAGAGGTGCAGGGCCGCCAGTTCCGCCATCTCGCCGGCGCCCACGAGCATGGCCTTCTTGCCGGCCATCTCCCCGAAAATGCGCTTGGCCAGTTCCACCGCCGCGTAGCTGATGGAAACGGCGCTGGCGCCGATACCAGTGGCCGTGCGCACCTTTTTGGCCACGGAAAAGGACTTGTGGCACAGCCTATTGGTGATGACTCCCGCCGTGTTGCAACTGACGGCGTGGCGGTAGGCCGCCTTGAGCTGTCCCAATATCTGCGGCTCGCCGAGGACCAGGGAATCGAGGCCCGAGGCCACGCAAAAAAGGTGCTCCACGGCGGCAAGTCCCTGGTGCTCGTAGAGGTGCGGGGCCAGGGCGGCGGCGTCCTGGCCGCAGTACTCGGCCCAGGCCTCGAGCACGACGGGCCTCACGTCGCGGCCGGGGTCGTCGGCCACGACCACTTCCACCCGGTTGCAGGTGGAGAGCACGAGGACTTCGCGCAGGCGGGCGTCACCGCGCACCAGAAGTTCGCCGAGTTTGGGGCGGTCGCCCAGGGCGAACGCTTCCCGGATATCAACGCCGGCGGTCTTATGGTTGAGTCCGAACAGGTATATTTGATGCTCCATCGATATATCGCGCGAAACTATGGTGTGTTGGCACAAAAAAGTTGATGACAAGCAAAGACACGAGGGTCAGGCAGAAGATCCAGATGGCCAGTTTCGCGGTCTTGCGCCCCCGCCAGCCGATAAACAGGCGCTGATGGAACAGGAAGGCGAAAAGCAGCCAGACGCCAATAGCAATGATCTCCTTGGGATCATAGGAAAAAATACGGTTCCAGGTGAGCTTGGCCCAGATGAATCCCGACAACAGGCCGATGGTGTAGAGCGGAAAGCCGGCGGCCACGGCCCAGCGGTTGACCGTGTCGCAGGTGGACAGGGCCGGCAGGGCCTTGGAAAAGACCGAAAGCTTTTCCTTGGTCTTGATCTTGTGCTCCAGGTACAGATAGGCCAGCCCCGCGCCGCAGGCCATGGCGAGGAGGCTGATGGCCAGAAACAGCGCCCCGATGTGCAGCCCGAAGAACAGTCCCCCCAGGGCCTTGGGCAGCGGCATGCGCTGGGCCGTGACCGCCTGGGACGAGAGGAACAGAAACAGGGCCAACGGCGCGGCCAAAAGCCCCAGCATCTCGAGCCGCAGCCGCCACCAGAGGAAAAGGCAGATGAGCAGCAGGCTCCAGGCGAGCAGGCTGAAGTAGAATTCGCCCAGGAGCAGGGCCGCGCCGCCTTCGGTCGCCAGCAGTACGACAAGGTCCACGGTGTGCAGCAAAAAGCCGGTCACGGTGAGGCCTTCGCCCGCGCGACGAAGCGGCCGCCTGCCTGAAACCACACCCAGCAGATGCAGGGTGGCCCCGAGGAAGTAGGCGCTAAGGACCAGGATGAAAAGAACGTTAAGCGCCGGCATGGACGAGGGCTCCCGAAACCAGCTCGCTGGCCTTGTCGTGCAGGGGCGCGGGCAGGAGGTCCCGCAGCACGGCCTCGGCGGCGGCTGCGTCGCCGCGCTTAAGGGCCTCGATCAGGCTCGAATTGACCAGTTCACGAAAAATCCTGGAATTCTCGGGACTCCCCAGGCCAAGTCCCAGCACCATGGGCCGCAGGGTGCTCATGAGCACAAGCAGGGCGCCGTATTCCGAACCGAGAAAATCCCCCAGTCCCTGTCGGATCTTGCGGGCCAGGGCCGGCGAACCGCCGCCTGTGGAAATGGCCACGGTAAGCTCGCCCTGGGTGTAGAGCGCCGGCACGATGAAGCTGCATTTTTCCGGCTGGTCCACGATGTTGCACAAGATGCCGCGGCGTTCGCATTCCCGGCTGATCTCCCAGTTGAGCGCCTCGTCGGCGGTTGCGGCGATGACCAGGAACCGGCCGTCGAGGTCGGCCGGGGTAAATGGCCGACAGGCGAAAACCACGGCCGGATGGGCGAGCGCTTCGGCACAGGATTCATCCGGGACGATCATGTCGAGGACGAGGATTTCCGCCGCACCACAGGCGGCGAGCGTGGCGATCTTGCGCCGGCCGACCTGGCCCGCGCCCACCACAAGGCACCGTTTGCCCTGCAGATTGACGTAAATTGGATAATACCGCATGGATGATTCCTATAGCAGAAGAACATTGGAACCGGAAAGGTATTTTTTTTCACATGTATTTTCCAGTCCTCTGAACGCGGTGCATGGTATGGCGCGTTTTCTCGTTTTGCAACTGGCCCGTCTGGGGGACCTCGTTCAGACCCGGCGGCTGCTGTCGGGGCTCGATCGCGCTGCCCGGCGCACCGGCGGGGAGGTGCATCTGGCCGTGGACCATTCCCTGGCCGCCCTGGCGGCGCGGCTTTATCCCTTTGCCGTGATCCACGGCCTGCCGGCCCATGGGGCGGCGGGGCTCGACGCCCTGGCCGCGACCGGGCGGGTGCTGGCGGCCGGCCGGGAATTTGCCGTCCTGGCGGATGTCGGCTTCGAGAAGGTCTTCTGTCTCAATTTTTCGCCGCTCGGCATGGCGATTTCCGCCATGTTCCCTCCCGAGGCCCAACGTGGCTATCGTCAAAGCGCCGGCCAGGCCGACAAGGACCTGCTTTTGCGCCTCGTCTTTCGTCTGGCCCGGGACAGACGCGGCGGCGGTATCAATCTGGCCGACATCTGGGCCCACCTCGACGACGAGCCCGTGCCGCCGGAAACGGTCAACCCGCAGGCCGCGCCCCGGGGCGGGGGCATCGGCGTGGCCCTGGCCGGGCGCATGGCCCGCCGGTCGCTTCCCCCCGAGGTGCTGGCATCGGTCGTGCGCACGCTCTTTCGGGCAACGGGAGCCGGGCGGGTGCTGCTTTTCGGCACAGCGTCCCAGGCCGGCGAGGCCCGGGCGCTTCTGCGCAAGCTCGACCCCGCCGTGCGGGACGCCTGCCGGGACCTGACCGGCCAAACCGACTTGCAAGGTCTTGCCGAGGCCGTATCTTCCCTCGACCGGCTGGTGACGCCGGACACCGGGGCCATGCATCTGGCCGCGTTTTACGGCGTGCCGGTGACGGCCTTTTTTTTGTCCTCGGCCTGGTGCCATGAAACCGGTCCTTACGGCGTCGGGCACACGGTCTGGCAGGCCGTGACACCGTGCGCCCCCTGTCTGGAATCCGCGCCCTGCGGCCATGGGCTCGTCTGCCTGCCGCCCTTTGCCGACCCGGGGTTCGCCCGGGCCCTGGCCGGATCGACCAAGGCCGCGCCCCCGGCCGGGCTTGTCGGCATGACCACGGGATGCGACGCTCTCGGGGCGGTCTGCCGGCCGGTGTGCGGCGAGGACCCGACCGAAGCGGCGCGCGCGGCTTTTCGCGCCTTGCTCACGCGCCGGCTGACCGGTGCCGTGGCGGAGGCGAGCCTGGGCCACGATCTGGCCCAATCCTCTTATCTGGAAACGGACTGGGTGTTGCCGCCGGCGGGCCGGCCCCTGGCCGGGGAGTGGTGATCGCATGGATTTCGGGCGGGCGCTGCGCATCCTCATCGTGTTGCCCATGTATGGGGGATCGCTTCCCATCGGGCGGTATTGCGCCTCGGCCTGCGCGGGCCAGGGGCATGTGGTCGAGACCTTCGAGTCCCCGGATTTTTACGGGGCCTTTTCGGCCCTCAAGGAACTGCGGGTGACGTCCGACAGGCTGGAATACTTGGAGAACAGCTTTCTCCAGGTCGTCTCCCAGGCCGTTTGCGCCAAGGTCGAGACCTTCGGCCCGGACCTCGTGTTGTCCATGGCCCAGGCGCCGCTGTCGCGTCAGGCCCTAAAACGTCTGCGCCGCGACGGCGTGCGCACGGCCATGTGGTTTGTCGAGGATTTCCGGCTCTTCACCTACTGGGAGGCCTTCGCGCCATTTTACGATGTCTTTGCCGTGATCCAGAAGGAGCCGTTTCCGGAAAAACTCGCCGCCATCGGCCAGGAAAACGCCCTCTACCTGCCCTTGGCCGCCGATCCGGCCGTGCACCGACCGCTCGAACTTTCCCCCGTGGACAGGCGCATCTACGGAGCCGAGGTGTCGTTTATGGGCGCGGGCTATCCCAACCGCCGCCTCGCTTTTGCCGAACTGCTCGATTTCGGGCTCGGCATCTTCGGCAACGAATGGGACGGCGACGCGCGGTTGAAGCCCCATGTGCGCCTTTCGGGGCGGCGTCTGTCCACTGAGGAGACGGTCAAGGTGTTCAATGCCGCCACCGTTAACCTCAACCTGCACTCGAGCATCGGCGTGGAAAAGCTTGTGACAGGGGGCGATTTCGTCAATCCGCGCACCTTCGAGCTGGCCATGTGCGGCGCGTTTCAGCTCGTCGACGAGCGCGCGCTTTTGCCGGAACTTTTCGCCGATGACGAGTTGGCCCGGTTCGGGAGCCTCGACGAACTCAAGGAGCGCTTGAACTACTACCTGGCCAGGCCCGCAGAGCGGGCGGCTTTGGCTTCGCGGGCCAGAAGCCGCGCCCTGGCCGACCACACCTACGCGGCCCGCATGGCGACGCTTCTCGCCTTCACGGCCGAGCGCTTTCCGGGCTGGCCGGCCGCGAAGCGGGAAGACGCGGCGCTTTCCGGACTGCCGCCTGCGATGCGGGAGGAGTTGTCGACCCTGCTTGGGGAACTGTCGCTCCCGGCCGACGTGTCCTTCGACGATCTCATCTGGGCCGTGCGCGCCCGCCAGGGACGGCTTTCACCCCTCGAGACCTCCCTGTTGTTTCTCGACGAATGGCGCAAGCAGTATAATCATTAGAAAGAATGGGGAACGCGATGAATGCGAGAGGGGAAACCCTTTGAAAAGGGTTTCCCCTCTCGCGCTCTCCCCTTCTGAAACTTTTGACGGAAAGTCCTTCCGATGATGTGCCCCCGGGGGGGAGCCGTTACGCTTACCGCTTAATCTCCAGGGCCTTTTGCATCATTTCGTCGGCTGTGGTCACCACCTTGGAATTGGACTGGAAGGCGCGCTGCAAGGTGATGAGGTTGACCATTTCCGTGGCCATGTCCACGTTGGACGATTCGAGGGTGTAGCCCGAGACGCTGTCGAACACGCCGGAGTTGGCCCGCCCGAAACTGGCCTCGCCCGATTCCTTGGTGGCTGACAGCAGGTTGTTGCCCTCCCGATAGAGGTCGGTGGGGTTGCGGAAGTCGGCCAGGGCCACGACGAAAAGCTCGATGGTCTGTCCGTTGGAAAATTTTCCCGAAACCACGCCGTTTTTATCCACGCTGGTGCTGATGAGCTCGCCCGAGGCATAGCCGTCCTGGGTGGAGGAAACGGTATAGGAAGAGGTGGCGTAGCTGGTGGAACAGGTGGCGGCGTTTTTGGTGCTGGAGCTGGTGAAGCCCGCATTGGCGCTGGTCAGGGTGCCGATATCGGCGGCGCTCGCCGGGCCGTTGGCGTCCCAACTCGCGGTGGTGGAGGACAGGCCGTTCTTGAAGTCGATGGTCTGGCTGGACAGGATATTGGAGGCGTTGGAGACCGAGCGGAACGTGGCGCTCAGTTGCGGCTCGCCTGACGAGTCGAGGGCGGCCTGGGTCCAGGAGGACAGATTGGTGGCATCGCCCCCGGAGGGTGTAAAGGCGGTTTCATTTTCCAACTCGCCCTGGGTGGAGAAGGTGAGTGTGCCGATCATGAGCACGCCGGCCTTGCTCGTGCCGCTGGTGGTGGAGCTGCCATCATCCTCGGGCGGCATCGTCACCATGTATTCCCAGTACTCCTTGCCGTTTTCGTCCGACACTTTGGAGTAGTAGGTGGTGAGGGTGTGGGCGCCGCCCTCGGAATCGTAAACCTTGATGTCGGCCGAGTAGGCGGCGTTGGACACGGGCGGGCTGTTGTCGGCGTTGTAGCTCTTGAACATGGTGAAATAGGGATCGGTGGCGTCGAGATCGCCCGCTTTGGTCTGATTGTCGAGGTTGGTGACCATGGTGACGGCGCTCGTGGCCTGGGCCGGAGAGGTGTAATCCTTGATCTGGATGTCGGTCAGGGTCCCGGTGGTCGGCACCTGGGACAACACCGTGCCCGTGCGCTTGGCCGCGATGACCGCCGCCCTGTCCACGGCCCAGCCCTGGACGTTCAACCCCGTTTCGGTCGTCAGGTAGCCGTTGACATCAAAGTTGAATGCGCCGTCCCGGGTATAATAGGTCTTATCGGTGCCGGGCTTCTTGACCACGAAATAGCCGCGCTCTCCGGTGATGGCCATGTCCATGGATTGGCTGGCGCTGTTGAGGCTGCCAACCGATGTGGTCATGGAGACGCTGCCAACCTGCACGCCGGTGCCTATCTGGCTACCGTCGGAGGTCCCCCCGGCCATTTCGCTGACCATGTCGGCGAAGAGCAGGCGCGAGGACTTGTAGCCCGTGGTGTTGGTATTGGCGAGGTTGTTGCCCGTGTTGGCGATGCCCGTGCTGTAGCTCAAAAGGCCTGACACGCCTGTCCAGATCGCGCTCATGGTCCACCTTCCTTCTCGAGCGGGCGGCAGAATTTTCCCGTTGCCCGGCAACAGCGGGGGAGGGTGACTCCCGGCCGCGACGCCATTCGACTGCGGGCTGCGCGCCATACGGCCGCAACCGTTGCGGATTTCCGAATCAGCCGGCCTGTCGCACACGGGGCGCGGCTCGATGGATACGGTGGAAATCCTTGCCGTCCGCCACGGATAGTGCAGGAGCCGGGCCAGCCGGATGCGAATGCTGTCTTGGATAAAAGAGGTATTGGGTGAAAGTCCTTGACACCAAATGTGGGGAGACTTACAAAGACTTTCCCGCACGACAAAAGGGTGACGTTTCGACGTCGATTCGGTGCTGGGCGGGGAGTTGAAAAAAAGGTGTTGACGGTCCCGATGATGGGACGTAGAAGCACCCTCCCACGTCACGGGCAACCGGGACGCGGGCCGGGGAACGAACGGTTCTCCAGGAAGTTGAAAAAAAGTGTTGACGGCCCCGGCGACGGGGCATAGATGCACTCCTCCACGTGACGGGAAACCGGAACGCGGCCCGGAAGACAAACGGTTTTCCGGGTGACTTGAAAAAAAGTGTTGACGGGCCGGGAGCGAGCGGGTAAACAGTCCGACTCTGCTTCGGGAAACCGGGCACGGTTCGAAAGCGAAAGCAATCGAACGAAGTTGAAAAAAAGTGTTGACGGGCCGCTCGGG
>NZ_JBLODY010000046.1:0-33145 GCF_047785625.1 Solidesulfovibrio sp. C21 | reverse complement strand
CCCCCGGACCCCCACCTTCCCCAAAAACTCCTAATAGGTTAAGGGTATTACTTTTTTTAAATGCGGCGCTTCGCCGCTGGCACGGTTGTCGCCGCAATCGCGTCCGGCGTCGAGGGGCGAAAGCCCCTCGTGTCGCCGGGCCGATTGCGGCGACAAGATACCTCCAACCGCACCGCCACCCGCCATCCCAACCCGGTAAAAGGGGGCCCGGGGGACATCAAGTCCCCCGGCGGAGAGGTGCAGGAGAGGCGGAGCCTCTCCTGCCGGGGACCGGGGCAGCGCCCCGGTGGCCTCAATGCCTATGGCTTTTCCTGGGCCAAGATCAGTTCCACTTCTTCCAGGGACAGGCCGGTGGCCTTGGCCAGGGCCATGGGGGACTGGCCCCGGCGGGAGCCGTTTTTGATGATCTGGCGCAAAAAATCCGGTGACCGGATGCATTCCTCGGCTTTTTTGACCAGCTTCTCCAGTTCGCCGCGGCGCTGCTCCAGCTTCTGGTCGAGCTCGGCCAGTTCCGCCTGCCGTTGCCGGAAGCTGCCCACCAGCTCCTGTTCGAGCCTGGCGTTGAAGTCGAGCTTTTTGAGGAGCCCGTCCTGGTTTTTCTGCATCTTGGCCAGCAGGTCCTCGGACCGGCGCAGCCGGGAGAAAAAAAGCACCACCAAAAGGAGCAGGGCCAGTTCGCAGACGGTCAGAAAGATGACAAGGGTGGAATAGCCATTCATGAGGCGGACATCCGGGCCGGCGCGGGGAGGCAGGGCGTAAGCGGAACAGGCCATGGACGGCGGCCGCTACCGACCCCGGGCATGTGGCGACGTCTCCGGCCGCGCGGGTCCTTATATTTTCAGGTTGATGATCTGGCCGGCAAACGGCGACGTATTGCTGGCCTGGGTTTCCTCGGGCTCCGGCTCGGGGTGGCGGCGCGGGCGATGTTGTTGTTCGCCGCCGGCTTGGCGCTGGTGTTCGTCGCCGACGGAATCCGTGGCGCTTTGCTCTTCGATGCGCTGGGGCTGCTTGCGTTGCTCGGCCAGGGCCTGCTGGGCCAGCACCTGCGCGGAGGCCAGGGCGGCGTCCGGCTGGACCAACTCGGCATGGGCCACGTTTTGCACGTAGGGCATGGCCTGGAAGATCGTGGTCAGATCGATGGACATCTACTTCACCAGGTAATCCTCGATAAGCAGGTTATCCAACGGTTGAGCTCCGATAAACTGGTTTATGACCGACAGCACGTCTTTCTTCAGGACATCGGCATTGTTCTTATCGGTCAAAAACTCCAATTTCTTATTCTTCAGATAATAATACACGGCGTCGCGCAGGACAATGATGTTGCGCTTGAATTCCAGCTCCACGGCTTTTTCCTGGGTCACGGCCGTGAAGCGGATGGTGAGAAAGCGCGTGTGGCCCTGGGAGTCGGTCAAATCCACGAGGAAGGGTTCCATGGGGATGACGATTTCCTGCTTGGGCGCGGGCGGTTCCGGCGGCGTGGGCACCGGTTCCGGCGGCGGAGCCTGCTCGACCGGCGGCGTCTCCTCGACAGGAGCCGGCGGTGGCGCGGGCTTTTTGTGCAGCAGAAAAAAGACGGCCGCGCCGATGACGAGCAACAGCACCGGCGCGGCGATCAAAATGAGCTTTTTTTTGCGGGAAGGCTTTTTCCCCTCGGTCTCGACCGGGAACGGCGTCGCTTCCTCGGCTTGACCTTCCTCGGCGGCGGGGGCCTCTTCCTCGTCTTCGAGAAAGGGCGCATCGTCGAGGTCGAGGTCGACCTTTTGCAGCGCCTTGGGGAGGTCGTCGGACAGCTCGCTGTCGTCGAGCTTGGCCTTGACCTGGGACTCGAGACCGTCGTCGACAGCCATGGGTGCCTCGTGGCGTATGCCGCTTCGCGCCGCGAGGATGGTGCGTCGGGCCGGCATGGAGCAGACCGTCCCGTGAAGGGCCCTGGCGGCTTTGCCTGTCCCTCACCCCACACACATGGCGCGTGGGCCTAAGCCTGACGGCAAGCGGATTACTTTTCGAAAATCTTGTCTATCTTCTGGCCGAGGGTCTCCGCCGTGAAGGGTTTGACAATGTAGTTGGAGACCTTGGCCTGGACGGCCTCGATGATGTTTTCCTGCTGGGCTTCGGCCGTGACCATGAGGAACGGCGTATCGACGAATTCCTCGCTGGAACGCACCTTGCGCAGCAGTTCAATGCCCGGCATCTTGGGCATGTTCCAATCGGAGATGATAAAATCGACCTTGTCTTTATTGAGGGTTTCCCAGGCGGTGCTGCCGTCGTCGGCCTCGATGATGTTGTTGAAACCCAACTGCCTGAGAATATTCTTTATGATGCGGCGCATGGTGGAAAAATCGTCGACGACCAGGATGCGCATTTCCTTGTTGGCGGCCATGGCTTTTCTCCTGTGCTTGCAAATGCCCGTCAGTCGCCCGACGCGGGGCGACGCGCGGCATGGCGGTTTTTCTTTTTTTGCCGGGGTAAACCGGCCTCGGGCCATACCGGCGTCAGTGCTGCTCGATGTTGAATTGGGCTTTGAACTTTTGGCGAAGCCTGGCCAGGGCCTGGGAGTGCAGTTGCGATACGCGCCCCTCGGTGATGCCCATGACCTCGGAAGTCTCCCGCATGTTCAATTCCTCGCCGTAATAAAGCGACAATACCAGCTTTTCCCGGGGAGTCAAATCATCGATCAGGGACGCAAGCTTGTCGACGAGCTCCCTGAACTCGGCTGATTTGTAGGGTTCGTTTTCCAGCTGGTTCTTCTGGTAGGAGGAGATATTTTCGGTGATGGCGTCGAGGCTCAGGCACAGCTGGTTTTGCAGGGCCTCGAGGCCCTGGGTCACCTCGCGTTCGCTAAGCCCCGTGGCCTCGGCCAGCTGTTCGACGGAAGGGGTTCGGCCGGAGTCGCTTTCGATGCGCCGCGTCGCCTCCTCCAAGGTGCGCACCCGGTGGCGCTGGCCCCTGGAAAACCAGTCCATGCGCCGCAGGTCGTCGAGCATGGCTCCCTTGATGCGGGATTCGGCATAGGTCTCGAACTTGATGCCCAGTTCCGGCCGGAATCTGCCCAGCGCCTCGATAAGGCCCATGGCCCCGGCGCTTAAAAGCTCCCCCAGCTCCACGGACTGCGGCAGCTTGGCCTTGAGCCGCGTGGCCACGATTTTGATCTTGGGCGAGTAGTGGCGCACGATCTCCTGGCGATCGCGCGCATCGAAATCGTCCCACCGTTTCGCCCCGGATTCGAGGTCAAGCCAGGGGCTGTTCCTGGAAGAGGAGTTTTTTCCAGAAGAATTTGATGTTTCCATCGAGCTTGGCGTCCACGTCCCAGGAATCGATCGTTTGGGCCAGTTCCTGCAGCTTCTTGCTGGCCGGGGCGTCCGGCGTCAGGTGGCAAAACGGTTTTTGGCGGATCACCGCGTTTTTTACTGCCGGGTCGCTCGGCACAACGCCCGTGAAATCCAGGGAGATGCCCGACAGAAAATGGTCGCAGGCCGTGGACAACTTTTCGTACACGGCCTTGGCCGCCTTGAGGCTCGGGGCCATGTTCACCAGGACGCGGAAGCGGTGCACGTCGTGATGCAGGTGCATGACCTTTATAAGCGCATACGCGTCGGTGAGCGACGTGGGCTCGGTGGTCAGCACAAGCAGCCGTTCCCGCGCGGCCAAGTTGAAATAAATGACATTGTCATTGATTCCGGCCCCGGTGTCCACTAGCAAATAATTGATGCGGCCTTCAAGGTAATCCATGGCTTCCAGCAGGTCGAGCTTTTGGCCGGTGGAAAGGGCCAGCATCTCGCTGACGCCCGAGGAGGCGGGCAGAATGGAAAATCCGAACGGCGTTTCCATCAGCACCTGCCGCAGATCCACACCCTCGTGAAAGAGATGGAACAGGTTCATCTTGGGGGTGAGCCCAAGCAGTATGTCGACGTTGGCCAGCCCCAGGTCGGCGTCGAGCAGCACGACCTTGCGTCCCATCTTGGACAGGCAATAGGCCAGATTGACCGAAATATTGGTTTTGCCGACGCCGCCCTTGCCCGAGGTGACGGAGATCACCCGGGGGATGTCCGTCCCTTGGGAGGCGCTTGGCGGCAGTGCGGATGTGCGGCTAGCCATGCAGGGTCCTTAAACGCCGGCGGCGGCATCGGAATACTCGCCGGGCAACTGGTGTTTGAAAAGCAGTTTCCACACGGCCTTGCCCGAGGCCGGCGTCATGCCCTGGGTCAGTTCCGGTCCGTGGGTCAGGGCCGAAACGGGCAGGGACGCGGCATGCGCCATATTGACAAGGCAACCATAATTACAGGCTTCGTCGAGCTTCGTCCAGATGATGCTCGAAAGTGGGGCACAGGCGTAGACGCGCAGAAAATGCGCCGCCTGCGCCGGGGCGTAAAGCGGCGATAGGACCAGATGGGCGCACAGGTCCGTCCGGTCGGCGAGGCCCATCTCCCGGCACCAGCCAGCCATGGCCCCCTCGCCGCGAAGGCTCGGCGTATCCACGAACACCGCGTCCCCGGGCCGCGCCTCGTCCAGAAGGCGGCGGAACCCCTCGGGGCCGTCGGCTTCGGCGTAGGTCAGGCCCGACAGTTCGGCATAGTGGCGCAAAAGGAGCCTTCCCTTGCCGCGATCACCGTCGGCGTTGACCACCACCACCCGCCGACCGGGCGCTTCCCGCCGCGCGGCCAGGGCTTGGCGCACAAGGGCGGTGGTCTTGCCCACGCCACTCGGTCCGACGAACATGTGGGCGGTTTGCGGCCATTGGCTGACTGTCAGGGGTTTGACGCGCACCATCCGGGACAGGGCCGGAATCACCTTGTCCTCGCCGCCATCGACGATGGAGCGGTAAAGAGCCAGGATCGAGGCCTCGTCCACGCCTTCCCGCTCGAGATATTCCAGGGCCAGGCGCTGGCGTGGGGCCAGGACGCCGAAATCCATGCGCGGCCGCAGAAGCGCCAGCATGTGCCCCTTGATTTCGTCCCATTCCCGGGTCCAGTCCGCCGGCCCGGGGGAGGCGGTCGCGGCCTGGCGCGCCGGGCCGGCGGCGCGTTCCCGGGCGGGGGTGGGGGCCGCCGGCTTTTGGGGCTGTGTCAAGGGCTTTTCCGGCTGTTCCAGGGCGGCCATGACCTCGCAAAGGCAGTGTCCGTCCTCGCGCACGGTCTGGTTGCCCAAAATGACGGCCTCGGAGCCGAGTTCCTGGCGCACCTGGGAGAGCACGGCCGCCATGCTTTCGCCGCGAAAAGTCTTAACCCGCATTGGTCAGTCCTATGTTGCCGACGGATTGCAGCTTGATCTCGGCGGGAATCTCGGCCTGCGAGATCACCGGCAGGTTGGGGATGAACCTCGAGAGGAGCTGGGAAAGGTGCGGCCGCACCAGCGGCGTTGTCAAAAGCACCGGCTGCCCCTCGGTCAGCATGGCCTTGTCCATGGACTTCTGGATGGCCTGGATGATGCGCTGGGCGAGCCCCGGCTCCATGGCCAGATAGGCGCCGTGATCGGTCTGGCGCACGCTTTCCTGGATGGCCCCCTCGACCTTGGGCGCGAGGTTCAAGATGGGCAGCGCGCCTTCGCTCGTGAGGTAGGGCTTGACGATGGTGCGGCCCATGCGCGAGCGGACGTATTCGGTGAGCTGGTCGGGATCTTTGACCGAGCTTCCGTAGTCGGCCATGGTTTCGACCACGGTCAGGATGTCGCGGATGGACACGTTTTCCTTGACCAGGTTTTGCAGCACCTTCTGGACGCCGCCGAGATTCATGGCCCCGGGCACCAGGTCCTCCACGGCCTTGGGCGCGCGCTTGGCCAGGTTGTCGAGGAGCGTCTGCACTTCCTGACGGCCCAGGAATTCGTGCAGGTGCCGCTTGAAGACCTCGGTCAAATGGGTGGCGATGACCGTGGCCGGGTCGACGACGGTGTAGCCGGCCAGCATGGCCTCTTCCTTTTGCAGTTCCGGCACCCACAGCGCGGGCAGGTTGAAGGCCGGCTCGCGCGTTTCCACGCCCTTGATGCGGTGTTTGGCGTCGCCCGGGTCCATGGCCAGGTAATGGTCGATGAGGATTTCGGCCGAGGCCACCTCGTTGCCCTTTATGAGCACCACGTACTGGCCGGGGCGCAATTGCAGGTTATCGCGCAGGTGCAGCGAGGGCACGACCACGCCCATGTCCAGGGCGAACTGGCGGCGGATGGAGCGGATGCGCGTCAGCAGGTTGCCGTTTTGCTCCTCGTCGACCAGCGGTATGAGCCCGTAGCCCACTTCCAGTTCCAGGGCGTCGAGAGGCAGCAGCGTTTGGACCTCTTCGGGCGTTTCCAGTTCCGGGGCCGGCTTTTTCTCCTGCTGTTCGGACTCGGCCTTGAGCATATCCTGTTGCTTTCCGGACAGGCGGGCCACGAAGAAGATCAGAACCGACATGATGAGGAAGGGAAGCGTGGGCAGGCCCGGGACGATGGCGAATAAAAGCAGGATGCCCGAGACCATGCGCAGGGCCCGGGGATGGAAGGTGAGCTGGGCCAGGAATTCCTCGCCCATCTTGGCTTCGGCCGCGGCCCGGGACACGATCAGGCCGGCAGAGGTGGAAATGATGATGGACGGGATGATGGAGACCAAGCCGTCACCGATGGTGAGCAGGGTATAGGTCTGGGCGGCGTCCTTCCAGTCCATGCCCTTTTGCATGACGCCGATGAGGAAACCGCCGCAGATGTTGATCGCCGTGATGATGATCGTCGCGGTCACGTCTCCGGAAACGAACTTGCCCGCGCCGTCCATGGCGCCGTAGAAGTCGGCCTCCTTGCGGATGGCTTCGCGACGATCCGTGGCCTGTTTTTCGTTTATGATCCCGGCGTTCAAGTCCGCCTCGATGGCCATCTGCTTGCCCGGCATGGCGTCCAGGGTGAAGCGGGCGGCCACCTCGGCGATACGAGTGGTGCCGGAGACGATGACCTTCTTGTTGATGGCGAAAAGGACCAGGAAGATGACGCAGCCGACGATGTAGTTGCCGCCCACCACGAACTGGCCGAAAGCCTGGATGACGTGGCCGGCTGCCGAGGGACCCTCGTCGCCGTGGAGCAGGATCAGGCGCGTTGAGGCCACGTTCATGGACAGGCGCAGCATGGTGGTGACCAAAAGCAGGGACGGGTAGATGGAGAATTCCAGCGGCGAGCCCATGAACATGCTGGTAATAAGCACCACCAGGCTGATCGAGATGGAAAAGGTGAGCATCAGGTCGATAAAGGCCGGCGGAACGGGCACCAACATGACGAACAGGATCAACACCACGCCACCGGCCAGCATGAGGTCGCCCTGCTTGGTGAAGCGCTCGTAATTGAATTTGACCGGTTCGGCTATCTTCGCCATGTTTTTGACGCCTTTGCCCCGGCCTTGGCCGATCAGCGGATGTGGCCGGGACGCTTGAACTTGTCGAGCTGAGCCAGGATCGAGGCCACTGCCTGGTAGAGGTCCTCGGGAATGGTCTGGCCAATTTCCACATTCTTATACAAAGCCTGTGCCAGGGGCTTGTTCTCCCGGATGGGGATGTGGTTTTCCCGGGCGACTTCCTTGATCTTTTCGGCCAGATGATCGGCGCCCTTGGCCAGAAGCAGCGGGGCCGGGGACTCCTTGGGGTCGTAGCGCAGGGCGCAGGCAAGGTGGGTCGGGTTGGTAATGACCACGTCGGCCTTTGGAACATCCTGGAGCATGCGGCGCTGCATGACTTCCATCATCTTGCGCTTCTGTTGTTGCTTGATGGCCGGGTCGCCGAGGGACTGCTTGGTTTCGTCCTTGATCTCGTCCTTGGTCATCTTGAGGTTTTCTTCGTAGTCCCAGCGGGTGTACCAGACGTCGAGAACGGCGATGAGGACCATGGGGGCCAGGGTGTAGAGCACCATGGTGAAGCCGTTTTGCAGCAGAAAAACCGTCAGTGTATGGGGCGTCTGGTAGAAAAGCGGTAAAAATTCGTTGAATTTGTTTTTGAGGATCAGATAGGGCGCGACGGCGATGGCCGCGGCCATGCCCACTTGCTTGCCGAGCTGCACAAGGGTCCTTGGATTAATGAGGAGCTTTTGCAGCGCGCCCATGGGATTGAAGAGGTTGCTGAAATCCGGCTCGAACAGCTTCGAGTGCCAAATGGAGCCGACCTGTATCCGCTGGGTGACAAAGGCGATGACGGCGATGACCAGAAAAAGGGGCAGCAGCATTACGGCCAGCTTGCCGGAGAGCATCCAGGCAAGGGCGTAGACCGCATCAGGGGTGGCTTCGAACCGGAGGCGCTGGCCCAAGAAAAAGGTGAACACCTCCTGGAGCTCGTCGCCCAGAGAGCTGATCGTCAAACGGATGACAAAGAGTCCCGTGAAAAGCACGGTGAGCTTGGGCAGTTCCTGACTGCGGGGGACCGACCCCTTTTCGCGGGCCTTGTCGCGCCGTTTCGGGGTGGCTTGTTCTGTTTTGCTCGGATCTTTGGCCATGGCGGAAAAGGCGGCTTATCCCGACGCCTTGAGCATGAGCGCGTACATCGGGCCGATCTCGGCGATATAGCGCCCGACGTACAGCGCCAGCGCGCCGAAGACCAGGGTCATAAAGAGAAAGCCCACGCCGATTTTGAGCGGAAAGCCGATGAAAAGCACGTTCATCTGGGGCGCGGCCCGGGCCACCAACGCCAAGGCCAGGTCCACCAGGAAGATCGAGGCCATGATCGGGGCCGCGATTTTAAGCGCCATGACGAACATCTGCCCGGAAAAGGTGATGAGATGTTCGCCCAGGGCCGGGCTTATGAAAAGCCCGCCCGGCGGCACCAGCTTGAAGCTCTGGGCCAGCCCGCCGAGCAGGACCAGATGGCCGTTTAAGGTCAAAAAAAGCATGGTGGTCACCTGGCTCATCAGGTGCCCGAGGCCCGACTCCGACGCGCCGGTCATGGGGTCCATGCTGTTCATGAGCGAAAAGCCCATGGAAAAGCCCATGATGGAGCCGGCGCACTGCACGGCCGAGAAGAGGAACAGGACCAGGATGTTGAGCAAAAGCCCCATGACCACCTCGCCAAGGAGCATCAGCGACAGTGACCAGACGTTGCCCGGCATCATGGTCCCCGGAAAGGACAGCATGGGAAAAACGGCCAGGGTCAGCATCAGGCAAAACGCCGCCTTGACCATATTGGGCAGGAAGTTGGCCCCGAAAAAAGGCAGCAGAAACACCACCAAGCTTATGCGCATGAGCGTCAGCACGAAACTGAAAACGGTGGCGGGCTCGAATTGGAACAGATTCATGCCGTGCGGCAAGCAAAACCCGGGCCAGGGAGTTTATTCCAGGATGTAGCGCATGGGGTCCACGGGCACGCCGCCGAGGCGCGTCTCGTAGTGCAGATGGGGGCCCGTGGACTGGCCGAGGTCGCCCACGTGGCCAATCAACTGGCCCCGCTTGACGGTCTGGCCGGCGGCCACTTCCGCGTCGCGCAGATGGCTGTAGGAGGTGGTCAGCCCCCCGCCGTGGTCGACGGTCACGGCGAATCCCCCGTCGTCGGCCTCGCCGGCGAAGGTCACCGTCCCGTCGGCCGGGGCCACCACCGGCGTGCCGATGGGGGCGGAGATATCCAGGCCCTTGTGCAGCTCCTTCTTGCCGGTAAAGGGCGAAACCCGCTCGCCAAAGGGCGAGGATATCCAGCCGGTCACCGGCCAGGACATGGGCATGGAGGCGGGCAGGCTTCCCTCCTGCGACAGGGCGTCGAACAGTTCCCGCTGGCGCGCGCGCTCCAGGGAGGCGGTATCGCGCAGGCGGCCGAGAAACTCGTGGAGCTTGCGGGTGAGCATTTCCTGGCGGTACAGCGGCAGGTATTTTTTCTCGAAATCCTTGTCCCCGGCCCCCTCCGGAGAAACGTCGCGCGGCTCCTTGTCCAGGCCGACCATCAGGCGCAGCTTGGCGTCGAAGCCGCGCAGTCTGGTGAGGTCCGCTTCCAGTGTCTTGACCTTTTCCGACAGGGCCAGAAGCTGGGTGGTTTGCTCCATGGCCTGCTTTTCCTTGGCGGTCACGTCGCGTTCCATCTGTTTATAATTATAAAAATATCTTACGAGAAAGACGTTGCCGGCCACAAGCATGGCGGCCAGGATGAGGATGGCGGCGAAAAGCCAGCCCCGTAGGCGCAGTTTGCGGCACACGCCGTGCTGGTCCCGGAAAACGACGATATGGTAGTTTTTAAACATGACGGCTGGGTAGGCGGCTAACGGGGCGTTGCGTCCTTGTCAAGCTGCCAACGACCCAGGGCATGCTCCAGGTTGACGGCGCGTTTTTTGTCGCCGGCGCAGATGCCGGCGACCCACTGTTCGGCCTCGTGGCGCATGGACTTGCCGGCCATGGGGCAGGAATTGGCGAAAACCGGCAGTTCCCAGGCCTTGGATGCCCGGATGATGGTCTTTTTGTCCACCAGGAGAAGCGGGCGGATGACCGTCAGCCGTCCGTCGAAAAAGGATTCCCGGCAGGACAGGCCGTCCACGCGGCCGTTTTGGAAAATATTGAGGAAAAAGGTGGCCGCCAGGTCGTCGGCGTTGTGGCCGAAGGCGAGATGGGTGAGCCCGTAGGCCGCGCACAGGTCGAACAGCCGCTTGCGGCGTAGCCAGGCGCAATAAAAACAGGGGGAGTTTTTTTTGTTCTCCTCGGAAAAGGCCCGGGGCCCGAAGTCCGTGACCTCGATATGGGAGGCCAAACCCATATCCGCCGCCAGATCAAGCAGCGACAGATGGTTTTCCCTGTCGAAACCAGGGTTTAAATGGAGCAGCATGAGTTCCACGGGAAAGGGCACGATGCGGCGGCGGATACCCAGCACGGCCAGCATGACCAGACTGTCCACGCCGCCGGAAACAGCCACGCCGACCCGGGCCCTCGGCGTCAGCTGACCGGTATGCATCATGAGCTTGCCGGCCTTGGCCACGCAGGTCCGCTGAGCATAGCCCAGGTCCCGGGTCCGCAGAAATTTTGTCGCGCCCGTCATGAATCTTCCCGGTTACAGCGTGTTTTCCATGAGAATGCCGCGCACCTCGGCGATGTGCTCGAGGATGGCGGCCATGACGTTTTCCATCTGGATGGGGGTGACGTCGAGGCGGGCGAACACGGACTCGGAAGGCGTGTACTGCATGCCGTCGATGCCCATGCCGATGCCGGTCATCTTGGCGATGACGTCGCCCACGTGCACGAGGTCCAGGGCCAGGTCCGGCTCGGGGCAGTCGTCTGGCCGCAGGCGGTAGCGCACCACGTTGACGATGGGAATGGGGATGGACCAGCGCTCGAGCAGCACGGCCCCGAGTTCGGCGTGGTTGATGCCGAGCACTTCCTCCTCGGCCTGCTCGAAGGATATCTGGCGTTCATGGGCCAGGGCCAGGATGGGCGCCGCGTCCACCTCCAGAAAGGAGCCGAGCACCGTCTTGCCGATATTGACGAGCAGGCCGGCCGTGAAGGTGTGGGGCGGAGCTGTCAAGTCCAGTTCCCTGGCCAGGCTCTCGGAAGCCGTGGCCACGGCCACGGAATGTTCCAGCAGTTCCCCGGGCCGCAGGCCGTAGCCCTCGACGGCGTTGCGGGTCATGGGGGCGACCCCGGAGGCGATCACGAGCTGGTAGACCCGGTGCAATCCCAGGCGCATCAGCGCCTCCTTGACCGAACTCACCTTGCCGCCGGAACCGAAGAACGAGGAATTGGCCATGCGCAGCACGTTGACCGTGAGCCCCGGATCGTACTCGATGATCCGGGCCAGTTCGCGCAGGTCGGCTTCGGGGTTGCCGATATAGGTCAGAACCTTCTGCACGGGCATGGGCATCTGGGGGATGGCCGTGGCCTTTTGGATGATTTCCTCGCGTCGGCTCATAAGTCCCACGACCTCCCGCAAGATGAGATCACAACCCTGCCCGTTTCCGCGAAGAGACGCATGGTGCGCGGAATGGTGCCGCCGACGTCATCGGCGATCAGGCGCATTTCATTTATCTGCAGCAGTTTTTTCAGTGCCGCGAAATTGTTGGCTCCCGTGTCGAACTGGTTGGAAATATGCATCATCCGGCCGCAACCAGCGGCCTTGAGGATCATGTTTTCCCTGGTGGCGCCCCGACCGAACATGGCGCGCATCATTTGCGGTACGCCCAGGTTAACATACATGTAGGGGTTTTTGACAGGCCCCTTGGCGCCGTCCCTGGCAACGGGCAGCAGGCAATGGATGAGCCCGGCCACGCCGACCGTGGGGTCGTAGACGGCAAGCCCCAGGCACGAGCCCAAAGCATGTGTGACAAGCACATCCTTGGCCCGGGTGGTGACCTTCATGTCGGAGATGCTGACGATGATCTCCATGGGCTGCGGCCTGGGTGGTCCTTGACGGCAAAATGGTTAAGGTCTTTTGAAATCCGGGGGATAAGCTTATCTGGAAAGCCGGACAAGGACAAGGCCGCGCCAGCCCCCGGGCCGTGTCCCCGACCATGGTTGTGGACAGAATCCGGGCAAGCGCATACTTTCCCCAGGTTTTCGCAGACGCTGCGGAAGCCGGGCAAAGGCCCATCAGGAGCCGGCGATGTCCATCGAATTTTTCAAGCACATCATTGAGCAATACGGGTACCTCGCCCTTTTTATCGGCACGTTTCTCGAAGGGGAGACCATCCTGCTCCTGGCCGGATTCGCCGCCCAGTCACCGCAGTTCGGACTGGATTTGCGCTACGTGATTCTTTTCGCCTTCGCCGGCAGCCTGGCCGGGGACCAGACGGCCTTTTTCGTCGGCCGCCACTTTGGCCGCCGGCTGATCCAAAAAAGCGAGAAATGGCGGATACGGGCCGAGCGGGTCCATACCATGCTCAAGAAGTATCATGAAATCCTTATTCTTTCTTTCCGTTTTTTTTACGGCCTGCGCAACCTTACGCCGTTCGTCCTCGGTACGGCCGACATCACCGTGCACAAGTTCTTCTGTTTAAACGCCATCGGTGCGGCCGTCTGGGCCGTGGCCTTCGCCTCGGTGGGCTACGCCTTTGGCAGCATTCTGGAAAACGTGTTGATCCGGCTGATCGACAACGTGCACCATGCCGAACTGGCCATATTGGGCTTGGCCGCTGTGGCCATCGTCGTCGTCTGGGTCGTCAAGCGGGTGCGCCGCCGCTAGCCTTGCGCCTGCAAACCTCGTACATTCTCTTCATATCCAACCGACTATTAGGTTGACTATACTGGCTATTTCAGGAGATTCACGGGAAAAACGAATCGCGCTCCGCCGTGCTGTGGTCAGGGGGGTGTGTTGCGCGACTTGTACGACGGCAAAGGAATCCTTTGAAATCCGCAAAAAAACGTGTAGTTTCTCCATGACCCCGGCATCTCGTCCGTGGGTGTTGTTTGGAAATGCGCGCGGCAGTGTCAAGCGCGAATGTCCGGCGTCGCTCTTCGTAAAGCCGAAGCGGCGGAGATGGGAATAATGGCCGATACCATGCACCACGCGCAGTCCACTGTCGACATGCTGCGTCAATGCCGCGCGGCTCTTGGCGGTATGGAACACGGCCTGTCGTCCCTCATGAAAGGGCGTGAACGGGATTTCCTCAGCCTCGGGGAAAACCTCATGGCCTTGCAATCGGGGTGCGAGGACATTTCGCGCAATGCCCACGAGTTGGTGGAACAGACCGCCGGCGTGGACATGCACGCCTCCCTCGGCCGCCTTTCCGGCGAGCTGACCGACCTGACCGATGTCTCGGCCAACGACGCCGGCCGTCGCAGCCTGGCTGACATTGAGAATGTCGGCAGGATCGTCGAGGAACTTTCCTCCATCACCTCGGCCTTTTCCAAGATCGTCAAGCACTTGAGCATGCTCGGCATTGCCACCCGCATCGAAAGCGCCCGCCTTGGCGCCGATGGACGCGGTTTTTCCACCCTGGCTGACGACGTGGAGAAGCTCGCCCATCTGATCGTGGATCATTGCGGGGCCATCGCCGCCAAGGTCGAGACCCTGCGCGGCCATGTGCACGCGGCCAAGGAACGGACCCGGGGCATCATCAAAGCCCAGGAGCACTGCTACGACGTCATCTCCCGGGAACTGACGTCCAATATCGAGAATGTGGCCGACATGGCCGACCGTTCCGGTGTGGTCTCCCGTCAGCTGTCCCTGGCTGCCGGTGAGATAGAAGCCGATATCGGCCAGGCTGTCAGGTCGTTGCAATCCCACGATATCGTCCGTCAGCAGATCGAGCATGCCGAACGCGCCCTGGCCGAGGTGTCCGGGCTGCTCGAAGCCGGTCCCAAGGACGACGACAATGGCGAGGACGCCAGAGATTTGGTGGCCTTTGTCGCCGACGTGCTCACATTGCAGGATTCGCAACTGGCAAGCGCCGATCGCCATTTTTCCGAGGCGGCGGGGGTGTTGCGCGAAAGTCTCGCCTCCCTGGCCTCCCGTATCCGGGGCATCGGCGTGGACATCGCCGCTGTGGGCGGAAGGGCCGGCGAGGCCAGTCCTTTGGCCCGCGTGCAGGCGGGCATTGCCTCGGTCAAGGCCGAGCTGGGCGATTTCGCCGCCCAGGGGGAAGCTTTGGGCGGCATTATGGACTCCGTGGCCGCCACCATCACCGACATGGGCGATTCCATCGAGGCCATCGAGGAGGTTGGGGCGGAAATCGAGTTGATCGCGCTTAACGCCAGCATCAAGGCCGCTCATACCGGCGAGGCCGGCGCGGCGCTCGGCGTGCTGGCCCTGGCCATCCAGCATTTGTCCGCCGACGCCAGGCGACAGACCGACGCCGTGGCCGCCATCCTCGGGGAAATTTCAAACGCCGCCAAGACGCTTCAGGACAACGCCGGCAAGCACAACGACCAGTCCGAGGCCTGGCGGGTGGTGGGCGAGCTCGACGCCGTCCTGGCCGACCTTTCGGTGACCGCGGAGAAGTGCCAGTCGCTTTTCGCCTTTCTGCACGACGCCAGCGCCTCCCTCGGGACCCGGGCCGCCGAAGTGGGGCAGGGCATCGACTTCGACCGCGAGATCGGCTCCCGTCTGGCCGCCATCCGCCGGACTCTGGACGGGCAGGTGGCCAAGGCCCGGGAAATCGTGCCCGAAGGCGGGCAAGGCACCAGCACGCGCTTGCGCGAGCTTTACGATCGCTACACCATGGAGGCGGAGCGGGCCGTGCACGAAACGGCGTTTGGCTTGGCCCCGGTGGGGAAGAAAAAGGCCGATCCGGGTATGGCGGCCCCCGAGGCGGCGTCCACCGACGCAGGGGAATTCGGGGACAATGTCGAATTGTTTTAACCACGAACCCAAGGCGCAGGCTGGGAGGGGCTTTTGTCCATGAACACGCAGGAAGATGCCCACCGCGCCGCCTACCTGGAAGAAGCCCGGGAACTGCTCGCCGATCTGGAAGCATCGCTTCTGGAACTCGAGCGCACCCCGGACGACGCCGATCTGCTGCACAAAATTTTTCGCGCCCTGCATACCATCAAGGGCTCCGGGTCCATGTTCGGCTTCGACGACATCGCGGCCTTCACCCACGACGTGGAATCGGTTTTCGACCGCGTCCGCAACGGCCTGCTCGCGGTCAACGGCCGGCTGCTCGACCTGTCGCTGCGCGCCTGCGACCACATCAAAAGCCTGCTTTCCCCTGACGACGAGGATGCTGCGGTCCTGGACGCCGATGGACGGGAAATCCTCGAGGGGTTTCGGGCCTTTGGCGGTGAAACGGCCAAGCCCGCCACCGAAGCGCCCCAGGTCGAGCCTGCTGCCCAGGCGACCACCGCCGCGGTGATGCGCATTTTCCGGCTGCGTTTCCAGCCCCATGCCGGCATGCTGGCCTCGGGCAACAATCCGCTGCACCTGCTCGAGGACGTCGCCGCTTTGGGCGATTGCCGCCTGTACGCCCATGTCGAGAATATCGCCCCCCTTGACGGCCTGGACCCGGAGGCCTGCCTGGCCTGGTGGGACTGCGTCATCCGCACCACGTCCGATGCGGCGGCCCTGACAGACGTGTTCGTATTCGCCGAGGATGACTGCGAGCTTTCCGTGGAAATCCTTGACGACGGCTGCGCCGTGAACGGGGAGCAGGTTCATTGCCGCCTGGGCGACATCCTGGTCGCCCGGGGCGATATCACTCCCGAGGATTTGGCCGAGGCGCTTTCCAGCCAGCGCCGCCTGGGCGACATTCTGAAAGACAAGGGAGTCGTCAGCAACGGGCAGGTGGCCTCGGCGCTGTCCGAGCAGGCCGCCGTGCGCGAACTGGCCGTCAAGCATCATGAGCGCGCCGAAAAGGCCTCGAGCATTCGCGTCGCCGCCGACAAGCTCGACGCCCTGGTCGACCTCGTGGGCGAGCTGGTCATTGTCCAGGCCCAGATCCGGCAAGCCGTGGAGGAGCGGGGCGATCCGCTGCTTCGCTCTCTGGCCGAGCACCTGGAGCGCCTGGGCGACAGTTTGCGCGATTCCACACTGTCCATCCGCATGCTGCCCATCGGGGCCACCTTCGGCAAGTTCCGCCGCCTGGTGCGGGATCTGACCGCCGAACTCGGCAAGGAGATCGAGCTTGTGACCACGGGCGAAGAGACCGAGCTCGACAAAACGGTCATCGAGCGCCTGAGCGATCCGCTGGTCCATCTTTTGCGCAACAGCATCGACCACGGCATCGAATCACCCGAGGCCAGGGCGGCGGCGGGCAAGCCTGCGACCGGCGTCATCCGCCTGGGTGCCGCCCATGCCGGCGGCGAGGTGGTCATCACCGTGGCCGACGACGGCGCGGGACTTGACGCCGTCGCCATCCGTACCCGGGCCGAGGAGCGGGGACTTGTTCCCCCCGGCCTGGAGATGACCTCCAAGGAGCTCTACAACCTCATTTTCCTGCCCGGTTTTTCCACGGCCAAAGCCGTTACCAGCATTTCCGGCCGGGGCGTGGGCATGGACGTGGTCAAAAGGGCCATCGAAACGCTTCGCGGCGTGGTCGAAATCGATTCCGAGCCGGGCCGGGGCACGACCATCACCGTGCGTCTGCCCCTGACGCTCGCCATCATCGACGGCTTGCAGGTGCAGGTGGGCGCGCAATATTATGTCCTGCCCCTGGCTTCGGTCGGGGAGTGCCTGGAGATGGCCCGTGAGCCCGGCAACGGCGGCGAGGCCGGGATGCTCAACATGCGCGGCGAGGTCGTGCCCTGCCTGCGCCTGCGCGACCTGTTCGCCATCGACGGTGCGCCGCCCGACATTGAGCCCATCGTCGTCGTGGCCGTCGACGGGACCAGGGTCGGACTGGCCGTGGACCGGGTGATCGGGGAACATCAGACCGTGATCAAGAGCCTGGGACCGCTGTACCGCGACATCGGGGAGTTTTCCGGGGCAACCATACGGGGGGACGGTCGCTTGGCGCTGATCCTGGACGTGTCCGCTCTGGTGCGCCGGGCCGAATCCAGCGAGATCCGCCGCGCGGCCACCGTCTGACCGGAAGGCCGCCCATGGCCATAAGGGCCTATTTTTCAAGGGATGCGTCACGAACGCCGTCGCAGGGAGGAATACATGGCCGAGGCCGCAAGCTCAAACGACAACCAATACCTCACCTTCACCCTGGAACGGGAGCTCTTCGCCCTGGACATCGGCTCGGTGCGCGAGGTCCTGGAGCTGGTCAACATCACCCGCGTGCCGCGTACCCCGGAGTACATCCGTGGCGTGATCAACCTGCGCGGTCGGGCCGTGCCGGTGGTGGATCTCAAGCTCAAGTTCGGCATGGGCGCCACCGAACGCACGGTCAATACCTGCATCATCATCGTGGAGGTCGCCCTCGACGGCGAGTCCACGGTGCTCGGGGCCCTGGCCGACTCGGTCCAGGAAGTCTACGAGATGGAAGCCGGGCAAATCGAGCCGGCTCCGCGCATGGGCACCCCGATCAGGGGCGAGTTCATCCGGGGCATCGGCAAGTCCGGCGAGAAATTCATCATTATTCTCGACATCAACAAGGTTTTCACTTCCCTGGAACTGGCCGGACTGACCCAGAGTCTCGGTGAAGTGGCCACGGAAAACGGGGAGGCCTGACCCCAATGGCGGCTGTCGGCGTTCCGGTCAGGGCCAGCGGCCTTGCGGCCATGACGGAAAAGGAATTCAAGAAGCTGAGCGAATTCATCCATACCGAAGTCGGCATCAAGCTTCCGCCGTCCAAAAAGGTCATGGTCGAAGCCAGGCTGCAAAAGCGCCTGCGCACCCTCGGTATGTGCGGGTACCATGACTATTACGATTTCCTGTTCAGCCCCAGGGGGCTGGACGAGGAACTCGTGCACCTAATCGACGTCATCACCACCAATACCACGGAGTTTTTTCGTGAGCCGCGTCATTTTGAGGTCCTGACCCAGGATGTCCTGCCTGTCTGGCGCGCCGCCCATGGGCCCTCGCGTCCGTTTCGCCTGTGGAGCGCCGGCTGCTCCACAGGCGAGGAACCCTACACGCTTTCCATCGTGCTGTCGGAATTCGCCCTGCGCACCCCGGGCTTCCGCTACGCCATCATGGCCACGGACATTTCGACCAGGGTGCTGGCTATGGCCAAAAACGGCGTCTATCCCGAGGAGCGGCTGGCCAAGATGTCCCTGGATTTCAAGCGCCGCTATTTCCTGCGCAGCAAGGACCGGTCGAAAAAGCTCGTGCGCCTGATGCCTGAATTACGCCGGGTCATCGACTTCAGACGCTTGAACTTCATGCAACCCTTTAGCTTTCCGGAACCCCTCGACACCATATTTTGCCGCAACGTCATGATCTATTTCGATCGGACGACCCAGGAACAGTTGCTGCAGAAATTCTGCACCCAGCTGCGTCGGGACGGGTTCCTTTTTATAGGCCATTCCGAGAGCCTCACCGGAATGGACTTGCCCTTGCGCCAGCACGCTCCCACGGTATATAAAAAGATTTAGCCGGTGCTCCAACCTGCAAAAGAGGCCGTCCGTGAAAAACACCATCAAAGTTCTCGTGGTGGACGATTCCGCGCTTGTTCGTCAGACGCTCACCGATATCCTGTCCTCGGACCCCGACATTGAAGTCATCGGTGCGGCCGTCGATCCCTATGCCGCGGTCAAGCGCATGGAGATAGAGGCTCCGGACGTCATCACCCTCGATATCGAGATGCCGCGTATGGACGGCCTGACCTTTCTGCGCAAGATCATGACCCAGCACCCCATTCCGGTGGTCATCTGCTCGACGTTGACCGAATCCGGCTCGGAAACGACGCTCAAGGCCATGGAATACGGGGCCACGGACATCATCCTCAAGCCCAAGCTCGGCACCCGGCAGTTTCTCGAGGAGTCGCGCATCCGGGTGGTGGATGCGGTCAAGGCGGCGGCCCGGGCCAAGATGAAAAAGCTCTTGCCCACAAGCACGATGAAGGTCGCGCCCAAGCTCTCCGCCGACGTCGTGCTGCCGGGCCCGGTGGGCAAGGCCATGTTTCAGACCACCGAAAAGGTTGTTGCCGTGGGTGCCTCCACCGGCGGCACCGAGGCCTTGCGCGAATTCCTCGAAGCCATGCCCCAGAACTGTCCGGGCATCGCCATCGTCCAGCATATGCCCGAGCAGTTCACGGCCGCCTTTGCCAAGCGCCTGGACGGTATCTGCCGTATCACGGTCAAGGAAGCGGCCGACAACGACACGATTTTGCGCGGCCAGGCGCTTATCGCCCCGGGCAACCGTCATATGCTGCTCAAGCGCAGCGGCGCGCGCTATTACGTCGAAATCAAGGACGGCCCGTTGGTGCGCCGCCATCGGCCGAGCGTTGACGTGCTTTTCCGCTCCGCCGCCCGCTACGCCGGGAAAAACGCCGTGGGCGTCATCATGACCGGCATGGGCGACGACGGGGCCACCGGCATGCAGGAAATGCACGACGCCGGGGCCTATACCATCGCCCAGGACGAGGCCTCCTGCGTGGTCTTCGGCATGCCCCAGGAAGCCATCAAACTCGGCGGCGTGGACAAGGTCATGTCCCTCGGCGCCATCGCCGGCGAAGTGGTCCGATCCTGCTCCGGATAAGGAAGATGCGAAGCGTGCCGCCGGGGGGAAACCTTTCTGAAGAAAGGTTCTCCCCCCGGGCCCCCTTTCCAAAGACTTTCAATAATGATGGCGTGTTATCTCGACATCACCGTACCCGTGGAAAAGTTTAGGAAAGGGAGAGCGCGAGAGGGGAGAACCCTTTTTAAAGGGTTTCCCCTCTCGCACTTTCCTTATCCTCTTCCCTTCCGCCTTTTTGTCCTTCCCGAAACCCTCTGGAAACAATCCCGGTTTGGGGCTATGGTGCGGCCCTGACGCATATCGCGTCGTGACCGCAACCCAGGGCGGCGGGCCGGGACGCATTTCTCCGAAAATCGTCGCGACAGGACGCGGGGCCGGGCGAACGCCTGCGCGCCGCATGCCTGCCTTCCCGCCCGCCGCCGCTCCAAAGGCCCAACCATGGACAAGGTATTGCTCGATTACGGCAGCGGGGGGCGGGCCTCGCAGCGCATCATCAACGACCTGTTCTTCCGCCATCTCGGCAACGACATCCTGGCCCGCATGGACGACGCCGCCGTACTCACCGTAAACGGCCCCATCGCCATGAGCACGGACAGCTTCGTGGTCGATCCGGTCTTTTTCCCGGGCGGCGACATCGGCTCACTGGCCGTGCACGGCACGGTCAACGACGTGTCCATGATGGGCGCGCGACCGCTTTTTCTGACCTGCGGCTTCATCCTCGAAGAAGGCCTGCCCATGGCCGATCTCGAACGCATCGTGGCCTCCATGGGCGAGGCGGCCCGCAAGGCCGGGGTGCGCATCGTGGCCGGCGACACCAAGGTCGTGCCCAAGGGCGCGGTGGACAAGATCTTCATCAACACGGCCGGCATTGGCGAAATCCGGGTCGATCCGGCCCCGAGCGGCCACCGGGCCGCCGTCGGCGACGCGGTGCTGATTTCCGGCTCCATGGGCGATCATGGCCTGGCCATCCTGTCCACCCGCGAGGGGCTCTCCTTCGATGCTCCGGTGGTCAGCGACAGCGCCTCCCTGGCCGGCATGGTGTCCCGGCTGCTCGAAGGGCTGCCGGACGTGCATGTGCTGCGCGACCCTACGCGCGGCGGGCTGGCCACCACGTTAAACGAGATCGCCGGCCAGTCCGGGGTCGGCATCGAGCTGGACGAGGACGCCATTCCCGTGGACCCGGCCGTGACCGGCGGCTGCGCCGTGCTCGGGCTCGATCCCCTGTATCTGGCAAACGAGGGCAAGTGCATCTGCATCGTGCCCGGGGCCGATGCCGAGGCGGCCTTGCAGGTGTTGCGGTCCGATCCCCTGGGAGGAAAGGCGGCCATCATCGGCAGGGTCGTATCCGACCATCCCGGCAAGGTGGCCATGATTACGCCTCTTGGCGGGAAAAGGCTTCTCGGCATGCTCGAAGGCGAGCAACTGCCCCGTATCTGCTGACGCCGTCCGGCGGGCGGCGCCTGTGGCGGCAGCAACACTTTGACCCGATGGGAGCGCGAACATGAGCGTGTGCGATGTGGTGATCATGGGGGCCATGGGGCGCATGGGCGCGACCCTGGCCCGGCTGGCCAAGGCCGATCCGGACAACTACCGTCTGGCCGGGGCGTTGGAACGCAGCGGCTGCACCGATGGGCTGGCCGGGCTCGAATGCGCCGTGGGCGACGATCTGGCGACTGTTCTGGCCAAATGTCCGGGCGCGGTGGTGATCGACTTCACGGCCCCCCAGGCGAGCGTGGCCTCGGCGGAAATCGCGGCCAAGGCCGGCAACCCCATGGTCGTCGGCACCACGGGGCTCTCCCCCGAACAGACGGCCGCCCTGGCCCGGTCGGCGGAAAAAACGCCTATTTTTTTCGCCCCCAACATGAGCGTGGGCCTGAATGTGCTCCTCACCGTGCTGCCCGATCTCGTGCGCAAGCTCGGCCCCGCCTACAACCTCGAGATCATGGAAATCCACCACAACCGGAAAGCCGACGCGCCAAGCGGCACGGCCATCAAGCTCGGCCAGTGCCTGGCTGCGGCCCGGGGCCAGGATTACGACGCGGTCAAGCGCCATAGCCGCGACGGCATCATCGGTCCGCGCACGCCCGACGAGATCGGCGTGGCGGCGCTTCGCGGCGGCGATGTGGTGGGGGATCATACCGTCTATTTCTTCGGCCCCGGCGAACGTATCGAAGTGACGCACCGGGTGGGCAACCGGGAAACCTTTGCCCAGGGAGCCCTACGGGCCGCCGCCTGGGTGCGCCGGCAAAAGCCCGGCAAACTCTACGCCATGGCCGACATGCTGGCGTAGGGAAGGAGAGAAAAAAGTGCGAGAGGGGAAACCCTTTGAAAAGGGTTCTCCCCTCTCGCGCTCTCTCCTTCCTAAACTTTTCAACGGGTACGGTGACGTAGAGATAACACGTCATCATTATTGGAAGTCTTTGGAAAGGGGGGCCGGGGGGAGAACCTTTCTTCAGAAAGGTTTCCCCCCGGCGGCTTCAATTTCCCTGTCTAAGCGGCCGAGGCGGCAAGCTTCTCGCGCATGGCCAGCACCACGTCGCGCAGGGCCGTCTCCACGGCCTCGAAGGCGTGTGCGGCTCCTTTCGCGTCCGCGGCCCTGGCCGCCCGTTCCAGAGCATGGCTGGCCTCACGCAACAGCGGCGCGCACATGGTGGCGGCGGCACCCTTCAGCGAGTGGGCCATGAAGGCCAACTGGTCGAAATCGGCCAGGGCCAGCGCCTCGCGCATGGATTCCAGGTTGACCGGCTGTTCGGCCACGAAGGCCGCAAAAAGCTTCATGAGAAATCCGGTGTTGCCCCGGGCCTTGGTGAGAAGCCCGGACCATTCGAGAGCGCCGGCATCGACCGGCATGGGGGCTGTTGGAGTCACCTCTCGTACTGTCGTGGCTTGACGCCCCATGGCCCGCGACAGTGCCGCGGCCAGGCTTTCGGGGCTGACGGGCTTGCTCAGGTATTCGTTCATGCCGGCACGCAGGAACGTCTCACGGTCTCCCTTGAGGGCATGGGCGGTCAGCGCCACGATGGGGATTTGCGGGTCGAAGTCCCCGGTCTTGTCCTGGCGGATGGCCCGCGTCGCCTCCAACCCGTCCATCTCCGGCATCTGGATGTCCATGAGGATGATGTCGAAGCGCCGCCGCCGCAGCACCTCCAGGGCCCGGCGGCCGGTATGGGCCACCGCCACCTGGTGCCCATCCATTTCCAGCAGTTCCTGGGCATAGATCTGGTTGATGGGGTTGTCCTCGGCCAGCAGGATGGTCAGGGGGCGGGATGGCGCCGTCTGGGGGGACGCCACGGTGTCGGGGTCGTTCTCGTCGTGGTCGGCGAGCAAGCCGAAATCGATGGCACACGAAAAGACGCTGCCTTGCCCCTCTTCGCTTTCCACGTCGTAGACGCCGCCTTGCATCTCGACCAGGTGCCGCACGATGGCCAGCCCCAGCCCCGCGCCCTGGTAGCGCCGGGCCGGCGACACGTCGGCCTGGGTGAAGCTGTCGAAAATGGCCTGGATCTTGTCGCGCGGGATGCCGATGCCGGTGTCGCGCACGGCGAAGCGCAGCCGCACCTTGCCTGGGAGGGGGGTATCCTGTTCCGGACACACGGCCAGGACGACGCTGCCGGAGTCGGTGAACTTGACCGCGTTGCCGACGAGATTGATGAGAATCTGACGCAGCCGGCTGGCGTCGCCGACGAGATTCTGGGGCACCTCGCCGAGAAAACGGTATTCCAGGGACAGGCCTTTTTTGGCGGCCAGGGGGCGAAAGACGCTGACCGCCTCCTCCACCGTGGCGAACAGGTCGAACGGCATCTTGGCCAATTCGAGCGCGCCGACCTCGATGCGGGCGTAGTCCACGATGTCGTTGAGCACGGTCAAAAGCGATTGGGCCGAGTGCCGGGCCATTTCCAGGTACTCGCGCTGCTTGGTGGTCAGCTCCGTGGCCAGGGTCAGCTCGGTCATGCCCAGGATGCCGATCATGGGCGTGCGGATTTCATGCGTGATGTTGGCCAGGAAATTGCTTTTGGCGCGCTCACCGGCCAGGGCGGCTTCATGGGCGGCGGCCAGTGCCGTCTTGGCCTCCCGCAGCGCGGTGACGTCGCGAAGCCATACGCGGGTGAGCGGCAACCCCGCCTCGCCCAGGCTTTCCTGGCGCATGAGCGCCGTACGGGATGTTGTCGCAATGGTGACCTCGGTGCCGCCCGGTGACGCGCCGAGGGGAATGCCGAAGGGAAGGCCCGTCAACTGGTTGGATGGCGTGCCGAATAGCGCGCTGGCGGCGTCGGTGGCGTGGAGAATGATGCCGTTTTCATCCAAGAGGAGCAGGGCGTCACCGGTCAGGCGGCCCAGGATGTCGGTGTCGCGGATCAGTTGTTCGGGCATGGGTGAATCATCCCTTGATGCAGGCCAGGAGGCGGAGCCTGGCGGTTTTGACGGCGAGCCCCAGGCCATGGGCCGCCTGGACCACTTCCTCAATGTCCTTGTAGGCTTGGGGCGCTTCCTCGCCAAGTCCGCGCAGGTCGTGGGCGCGAAGGCTGATGCCTTTTGCCGTCAGGTCGGCAAGGACGCCGCGACCGGGAAAGCGCTTGACCGCCTGCTTGCGTCCGAGTGTCCGGCCCGCGCCGTGGCAGGCCGAGGTAAAGGCGGCGGGCGGCGAGGCGTCTGTCCCGGACAAAATGTAGGAGGCGGTGCCCATGCTGCCCCCGACCAGCACCGGCTGTCCCACCCCCCGGAAGGATTGGGGCAGGTCGGGGTGGCTCGGTCCCAAGGCCCGGGTCGCGCCTTTGCGGTGGATGTAAAGTTTCCGGACGCCATGTGGCGTGGGATGGCGTTCGACCTTGCAGGTGTTGTGGGAAACGTCGTAGAGCAGGCGCAGGCGGCAGCCGGGAAAAAGCGCGGCAAAGACCTCGCGCACGAGATGGGTGATGACCTGCCGGCCGGCCAGGGCGCAGTTGATGGCCGCGCGCATGGCCCCGAGATAGCGTGCGCCTTCGGGCGATGCGATGGGGGCGCAGGCCAGGTCCGGGTCGGGCAGGGCGATGCCGTGGCGCGGCGCGGCTTGGCGCATGATGGCCATATGGTCCGTGGCCACCTGGTGTCCCAGCCCCCGGGAGCCGCAATGGATCGAAACCACGATCTGGTCCGGGCGCAGCCCATAGGCGGTCGCCGCACGCGCGTCGCAGATTTCCTCCACCCGCTGCACTTCGAGATAGTGATTGCCGCAGCCCAGCGTGCCGAGCGCATCGCGCTGGCGCTCCCGGGCGCGCGGTGAGACGGCTTCGGGATCGGCTCCGTCCATGCGGCCGCCTTCCTCGCAACGCGCGAGATTCCCGGCCTCACCGTAGCCTTCGGTCACGGCCCAGGCCGCGCCGCCCGCGAGCATCCGGTCCATGTCTCGATCCGACAGGCGAAGCCCGCCAGTGCTGCCCAGGCCGGCCGGGATCCGGGCGAAAAGCGCATCGGCCAGGGCTTCGCGTACCGGAACCACGTCCGCCGCGTCGAGGTCGGTCAGCAGGGTGCGCACGCCGCAGGCGATGTCGAAGCCCACGCCGCCGGCGCTGACCACGCCCCCGGCCTCTGGATCGAAGGCGGCTACGCAGCCGATGGGAAAGCCGTAACCCGGATGGGTGTCGGGCATGGCGGCAACGGGCGCTACCACTCCGGGCAGGCTGGCCACGTTGCGCAGTTGGGTCAGCACCTCTTCCTCCACCGCATCGATGAGCGGGGGCGAACCGAAGAGCAGGCAGGGCACGCGCATGGCGCCCGAGGGCGCAAGCTCCCAGACCAGCGCCTCCCGGCGCGTCAGATTGCGGCCTTTCATGCGTATTTCCCGTCTCCGTGACTCCATACTTCCTATCGGGAAATGTTAGGGCACGGAGCGGGAACTTTGTCAAGGCGTTGGAGCCTTGGGCGCTTTGGCAGTGGACACATCCGGGGGAAAGGCGGTGCACATGGCCTTGACCACGGCCGCGTTGCCGACGGGTGTGAGATGGGAATCCGTGGGCCAATAGTAGAGGCCGACGTCCGGGGCGCCCATGAAGGGACGCAGCATATCCAGGGTCGGAAGGCCGGCCTGGTCGAGTAGCAAGCCGACAAGGCCGTGAAGGGCATTGAGGTTTCGCGTCTCGTCGCCGGCCTTGGCCGCGAATTCGCTGCGCACCGGCACGGCCTTGAAGTCGATGTGCGGATAGAGCGCCTGCAAGGCGGTGGGAATCAGGATCACGTACAGTTTCAGGTGCTCCTGCCGCGCCAGTTGCCGCAGCTGCGCCAGGACGTCGGCCACCTGCTTCTCCTCGCGCGGGCCGAACCAGGCTGTGTCGGCAAAGGTGCGGTAGAAGGGGTGGAAGGCAAACGGCAACCCGCGTTGGGTGGGCACGGTCAGGGGCACGGGATAATAGCCGTGGGTGTCGACGGTCGGCTTGGGACCGGCGGCGAGTGCCTGTCCCGAACCCCGGCTCGCATCGCGCAGGAAGCGCACCAACCGGCGCAGGGTGAGCAGCCGCAAGTGCCGCGCCAGCCCAAGGTTGTCCTCGGCCACCCGGGAACGGTTGACGAACAGGTCCGCCGACACGTCGTTACCGATGTAAAGGAGCACGAAAACCGTGTCCCCGCCGAAATGCTCGGGCGAGCCCACGGGGGCCTGCTCGGTCAGCCGGCGCAGGATGTCGCGGTATTGGGAGAGCCCGTAGCCGTTTTTACAGGCCGCGTAGACGGGCTTTCCGGTAGCTTTCTCGTACTGGGCCGGAATGGAGGCTGCCGAGCCCGAGCCCGCGCCGTAGCAAAACGAATCGCCTATGAAAAGGACGCTGGCGTCGCGGGGCATGCGGCTGTTCCACCAGCCCAGGGCGTCGGTGCCGGATACGGTCAGGGACGGCGGATCGGGCAGGTACATGCCATAGGCCCGATAGGCGTCGTCGGCGGTGCCGGGACGTGGCGGCAGCCCGGGCTGGTTGACGTAGCCGTGGAGCCACGGCCGGTAGCGCGGGTTGGTTTCCGGGTCGAATACGCCGTAGGAATAGAGCAGTTCCCTGTGCTTGGGCGAAAAAAGGTTGGTTCGTGGTACAAGGCGATAGAGGCCGGCGTCCAGGGCCACGAGGGCTAGGTAGAACACGGCGGCGAAACAAGCCAAGCCGACAAGCCGGCGCGGCAGCCGATGGCAAAACGTCATTTTGAACATATGGAACGCGTGGGCGGGCAGGCCCGGTGCAATGCGGGGACGAAGCGGAAGGAAGGATTCGCAGCCGTTGCGTCCCCGCGGGAATGCCGTCCCGGCGGGGCCGGGACGGGAGCGTCAGATCTTGTAGAGTTTATCGCCGGGGATGATGTTGATGTTGTTTTTCTGCAAGAGTTCAATGGCCTGATCAGTGCGGTCGAAGCGGACGATAATGACCGCCGAGTGTTCGCACTGGTGCACGAAGGCGTACATGTATTCCACATTGATGCCGCCGTTGCAGAGCATTTGCAGCATGGAGTGCAGGCCGCCGGGAGAATCCGGGACTTCCACGGCCACCACGGCGTTTCTGCCCACGGTGAATCCGTGTTCCTTGAGGGCGACCTTGGCTTTCTCATGGTCGCTGACGATCAGGCGCAGGATGCCGAAATCCGAGGTGTCGGCCAGGGACAGGGCCCGGATGTTGATGCCGGCTTCGGCCAGGACACGGGTCACTTCCTCCAGGCGTCCGGCACGGTTTTCCAGGAAAATGGAAATCTGTTCGGCTTTTATCATGGCGTATCCCTCCGGATGGCGGGTTAAAAACCGTTAGGCGTGGCGCAGGTCCACAACGCGTTTGGCCTTGCCTTCCGAGCGCTGGATGCTCCGTGGTTCGACAAGCTTGACCACAGTGGTGACTCCCAGGAACTCCTTGATGTTTTTCTGGATCTTCGCTTCCAGGCGCTGGAGTTTCCGGATTTCGTCGGAGAAAAGCTTCTCATCCACTTCCACCTGAACGGTCAGTGTGTCAAGGTTGCCCTCGCGTTCGACCACGAGCTGGTAGTAGGGGGAGAGGCCTTCGGTCTCGAGCAGGATGCTTTCGATCTGGGACGGGAACACGTTGACCCCGCGGATGATCAGCATATCGTCGCTTCGGCCCTGGACGCGGATCATGCGGGCGGTGGTGCGGCCGCATTTGCAGGGCGTGTAGTTGAGGGAGGTGATGTCGCGGGTGCGGTAGCGAATCAGCGGCTGGGCTTCCTTGGTCAGGGTGGTGATGACCAGCTCGCCGGGCTGTCCCGGGGGCAGGGGCTCGAGCGTCACCGGGTCGATGACCTCGCACAGGAAATGGTCTTCCTGCAAGTGCGCCCCCTGCTGGGCTTCGGTGCACTCGATACCGACCCCCGGACCCATGACCTCGGACAGGCCGTAGATGTCGATGGCCCTGATGCCCATCTTCGTCTCGATTTCGCGGCGCATCTCGTTGGTCCAGGGCTCGGCCCCGAACACGCCGATGCGCAACGGCAGGTCCTTGATATCGATGCCGGCCTCGAGCGCGGTTTCGTACAGCACCAGGCTGTAGGAGGGAGTGCAGCAGATGACCGTGGCTCCGAAATCGCGCAGCAGCATGGCCTGCCGCCGGGTGCCGCCGCCGGAAACCGGCACCGTGGTCGCGCCGAGGCGCTCGGCGCCGTAGTGGGCGCCAAGGCCGCCGGTGAAAAGGCCGTAGCCGTAGGCCACGTGAATGATATCGCGGCGGGTGGCCCCGGCCGCCGTCAGGGACCGGGCCATCATGGTGGCCCAGTTGGCCACGTCGCGCTGGGTGTAGCCGGTTACGGTGGCCTTGCCGGTGGTGCCGGAGGAAGCGTGGATGCGCACCACGTTGTCCTTGGGCACGGCGAACAGCCCGAAGGGATAATGGTTGCGCAGGTCCTGCTTTTCGGTAAACGGCAGGTAGCGCACATCGGCCAGGCTCTTGATGTCGGCCGGGGTGATCCCGGCCTCGTCGAAGGCCTTCCGGTAGAAGGCCACGTTGGCGTAGACCCGCTCGCACTGGATCCTGAGGCGTCGCAGCTGGATGGCCTCAAGCTCGTCGCGGGGCAGGGTTTCGATATCCATGTCGAAAATCATGAGGCTTCCTCCAGATGACGGCCAAGGAAGGGATGGCTTGGCGCGCCCAATGGGATTACCTGCCCGAAAGCCGCCCGGGGCGTCAAGAGAGGGCCGCGAAAAAGGGAACTCGTCGGCCGCGCCATTTGCGGGCGCGGCGCAAATCGGATAAACCACCGTGGTTTCCCGGTATCGCCGGTATGGCCTGATAGCGGGAGACACGTACGCTCCGGAGATAAAATGCCTGAAATCACATCCGACAAGAACCTCGACGCCGTGCAGAAGGCCGTTATAGTCGCCGGCTGGCTGGCCGAGAAAAAGGCCAGGGACATCCTGGCCCTCGACGTCGCGTCCATCAACCCCGTGTGCGAAGCCATGGTCGTGGCCTCGGCCGTCAGCGCCCGCCAGGCCAAGGCGCTCGCCGATCATGTGCTGGAACAGTGCGGCACGCACGGCTTTTCCTACCTCGGCATGGAGGGCTACCGCCATGGCCAGTGGGTGCTGCTCGATTTGAACGATGTCATGGTGCACATCTTCCAGGAAGAACTGCGCCCCTTCTACAACATCGAAGGATTGTGGTCGGAGGGCCAGCGCATTGCTCTCTCCGCTCCGGCCGCCGACGAAACCAAGCCGTAATGAAACCGACACCCACGCTTCTGCTCATTCTCGACGGCTGGGGGCTGGCCCCGGCCGGCCCCGGCAATGCCGTGACCGAAGCCGGCATGCCGGCCCTCGATCGGTTGCTCGCCAAATATCCGTCCACCACCCTGGCCTGTTCGGGCCGGGCCGTGGGGCTGCCGGACGGGTTCATGGGCAACTCCGAAGTCGGCCACATGAATATCGGCGCGGGCCGGGTGGTCTACCAGGACATGACCCGCATCGACATGGCCGTGGAGCAGGGGGAGCTTGCCGCCAACCCTGTCCTGGCCGACCTGGCCAGGGCCTCCCTGGCCGCCGGCGGGCGCGTCCATCTCATGGGCCTCGTTTCGGACGGCGGGGTGCACAGCCATATCCGGCACCTTAAAGCTTTGGTTGAGACTTTTTTCGCCCTCGGCCAGCGCGATATCCTCGTGCACGCCTTTCTCGACGGCCGCGATACGCCGCCCCAAAGCGGCGCGGGCTACGTGGCCGGGCTCGAGGCCTTTTTGCGCGACAAAGGGGCCGGCCGCATCGCCAGCCTCACCGGGCGCTTTTACGCCATGGACCGCGACAAGCGTTTCGACCGGGTGGCCGAGGCCTATGCCGGCCTGACCGAAGGCCTGGGCGAATCCTTTACCGATCCCCTCGCGGCGGTCAAAGCCGCTTACGACGCTGGCCAGACCGACGAATTCGTCAAGCCCCGGGTTCTTGCCGGCGGGGACGGGGTGATCCGCGACGGCGACGCCGTGTTTTTCTTCAACTTCCGGGCCGACCGGGCCAGGGAGATCACGGCGGCGCTGACCCGCGACGATTTTGACGGCTTTGCCCGCACGGTGCGGCCGAAACTTTCGGGTTTCGCCACCATGACCGAATACGACAGCTCGTTTAAGCTGCCCGTGGCCTTTGCCCCGGAAACCCTCACCGACGTTTTGGGCGAGGTCTATTCCCGGGAAGGGCTCACCCAACTGCGCTTGGCCGAAACCGAGAAATACGCCCATGTCACCTATTTCATGAACTGCGGCCGCGAAGAGCCCTTTCCCGGCGAGGAGCGCATTCTCGTTCCGTCGCCGCGCGATGTGGCCACCTACGACTTCAAGCCCGAGATGAGCGCCGTGGCCGTCACCGACGCCTTTCTGGCCTCCATGGACAAGGGGCATAGCCTCTCCATCGTCAATCTGGCCAACTGCGACATGGTCGGCCACACCGGGATTCTCGAGGCGGCCAAGACGGCCGTGCGCACGGTCGACGCCTGCGTGGCCCGCATCGCCGTGGCCGTCGCCGACGCCGGCTGGCGCATGCTCGTCACCGCCGACCACGGCAACGCCGAGGAGATGATCGCCCCGGACGGCGGCCCCATGACCGCCCACACCCTCAATCCGGTACGCTTCATCCTCGTCGATCCGGCGAAAAAGGGCGGCACGTTGTCCCCGGGCAGGCTCGGCGACATCGCCCCCACGCTGCTTACCCTGGCCGGACTGTCCGTGCCGGCGGCCATGAGCGGAAACTGTCTTTTTGCGGAGCAGGGTTAATGAGCAACGAGTCGCGTAAACCCCTCACCCCGGCCAAGCCCGTCGGGGTGGAACTGGTGTTTCTCTATCCGTGTCCCTTCTGCCACCGCGAGGTGCCGGTGGTGGCCCCGGTCAAGCCGGCCATGATCGCCTGCGACGCCTGCCGGAACCGGTTCCCCATCGTGCCCGTGGACGACCGTTCGGTGCGCTTCGTCAAGGTGATGCTGGCCGGCGGCAAGGCGGCCGTGGACCCGGATTTCATCTGACGCCTCCCGCCCCGATTTTCCCTCGAATCGTCGCCGGATGTGGACGACCGATTCCCTTTGGGTCACTATGTTGAGGGTTCATACCAAGGAGGTCTTCCCATGCCCGTAAGCCCGCTGGCCGGAAAGCCGGCTCCCAGGTCGCTTCTTGTCAACGTGCCAAGGCTCATTGCGTCCTACTATGCCGTCATTCCCGACCCGGCCGATCCCTTGCAGCGGGTGTCCTTCGGCACCTCCGGCCACCGGGGCTCGTCCCTGGACGGGTCGTTTAACGAGCGTCATATCCTGGCCACCACCCAGGCCATCTGCGACTATCGGGCCGGCAAGGGCATCACCGGGCCGCTTTTTCTCGGCATGGATACCCACGCCCTGTCCGAGCCGGCTTTCATCACCGCCCTCGAAGTCCTGGCCGCAAACGGCGTTACCACCCGCATCCAGACCGGACGCGGCTATACCCCGACTCCGGTCATTTCCCACGCCATCCTGACCTTCAACCGCGACCACAAGGACGCCACCGCCGACGGCATCGTCATCACGCCGTCCCACAATCCCCCGGACGACGGCGGCTTCAAGTACAATCCTCCCTCCGGCGGCCCGGCCGATACCGACATCACCAGGACCGTCCAGGACATGGCCAACGCCTACCTGGAGAAGAAACTCGCCGGCGTGCGGCGCATGCCCTACGAAGCCGCGCTTCGGGCCGCCACCACCGAGGAATACGACTACGTCATGCCCTACGTGGCCGACCTGGAAAACATGGTCGACATGGCCGCCATCCGCGACTCCGGCATCCACATCGGCGTCGATCCGCTGGGCGGCTCGGGCGTGGGTTTCTGGGAACCCATGGTCGAGCGCTTCCGCCTCAATCTGTCGCTCATAAGCGACGTGGTCGACCCGACGTTTTCGTTCATGACCGTGGACAAGGACGGCAAGATCCGCATGGACTGCTCCTCGCCCTATGCCATGGCCCGCCTCATCGAACACCGCCAGTCATACGACATCGCCTTCGGCAACGACCCGGACTATGATCGCCACGGCATCGTCACCCGTTCGGCCGGGCTGCTCAACCCCAACAACTACCTGGCCGTGGCCATCAACTACCTCTTCACCACCCGCCCGAACTGGCGCGCCGACGCGGCCGTCGGCAAGACCGTGGTCTCAAGCGCCATGATCGACCGGGTTGCGGCCGGGCTTGGCCGCAAATTGTGCGAGGTGCCCGTCGGGTTCAAATGGTTCGTCCCCGGGCTCATCGACGGCTCCTTCGGCTTCGGCGGCGAGGAAAGCGCCGGCGCGTCCTATCTGCGAAAGGACGGCACGGTCTGGACCACGGACAAGGACGGCATCATCATGGACCTGCTCGCGGCCGAAATCACGGCCAAGACGGGCAAGGACCCGGCCGAACATTACGCGGCGCTGACCGAACGCTTTGGCGAGCCCATCTACGAGCGCCTCGACGCTCCGGCCAGCAAACCCCAAAAAGCCGCCCTGGCCAAGCTCTCCCCGGACATGGTCACTGTCGCCACGCTCGCCGGCGAGGCCATCGTGGCCAAGCTGACCAATGCCCCGGGCAATGGCGCGCCCATCGGCGGGCTCAAGGTGGTGACCGAAAACGGCTGGTTCGCGGCGCGCCCCTCGGGCACCGAGGACATCTATAAAATCTACGCCGAAAGCTTCAACGGCCGCGAACACCTGCAGGCGCTCCAGGCCGAGGCCAGGGAGATCGTCGACGCCGCCTTCAAGGCGGCGGGAGTATAGGGGGGGAATGCCTCCGGCGTCCAGGGGGGAAACTTTTTGAAAAAAGTTTCCCCCCTGGAC